>DIYD01000347.1 GCA_002428905.1 Bacteroidetes bacterium UBA6063
AAGAAGCTGCTGCTCCATCAGTTCAATCCGATGGAGCGCAGATTCCATATTAACTGAGTCGTGCTCTCCTTTTACAATGTAGTCGAACGCCCCGAATTTTAACGTTCGTACGGCGTTGGCAATGTCTTTCTGCGAAGACATGATGATTACATAAATATTGGGGTTCGTTCGTTTAATTTTCCGCAAAACGTCAAACCCGTCTACATCCTCCATGTTGTAGTCGAGAAAAATAATGAAGGGGTCACTAGTAAGTGCGTTTATGCAATCTGTGCCGTTGTAAAAAGTGGTTACTTTCTTAAAACCCAGTTTAGATAATTTTCTATTGTAGGCTTTGGCTAACAACTCGTCATCGTCAACCACCATCAATTTTTTATCATACAAACTCATCATAGTATTTATGTTTTTACAATACAAAGGTGTTGATGCACACGCGGTGAACTGAGGAAGAATCGGTATTGCGTATGGGTTTGACGGCGAATGGTTGGTTTTCGCAGGTTATTGGAATTTGGTTTTGGTTACATTTGTGTATCTAGCTTATATAGTACGATGAAATGCATAATACTGGAAGACGATGACCTGGCTGCCAAATCCTTAAAACAGATCGTCTCTAAAATTAACCGTTTGGAATTACTGGGGTGTTTCACAAACCCTGTAGAGGCACAGAACCAAGTTGACATGGACGAGGTGGACTTAATATTCCTCGATGTTGAGATGCCTGAAATAACGGGTTTAGACTTCATTAAATCGTTAAGCAATCCACCCAGGGTTATCGTTACCACCTCAAAGAAAGACTTCGCCATAGGGGCGTTTGAAATCGAGGCCATTGATTTTATATTAAAACCAATTACTCTGGCATCTGTGCTGAAAGCACTCGAAAAGTATGACAAGGCAGATCTTGCCCATCCGATTGATTCGAACACACAGAACATATTCGTGAAAGTTGACTCAAAACTTGTCAACCTGGCTTATGACGACATTAAATGGATCGAAGCGCTGGGAGACTATGTTCGTTTTCATACAGACAAAAAACGATACGTGGTAAAATCCACCTTAACATCGATAGAACAGCGAATTCAAAAGAATGATTTTGTGCGTGTACATCGGTCGTTTATTGTAAACATCCCACATATCCGAGACATTGATGATTCGTCATTGGTTATTGGAGACAAACTCATACCGATAAGCCGAGGAAACAGACCCGAGCTTATGAAACGGCTTAACTTGTTGAAGTAAATCCTTAGTGCGCGAAAAACGGTTAGAGTAGCAGAGACCAATTACAAAAAGTGCCCATCAAACGGATTGTTTGACAGGCACTTATCTCTACATGGTTAACTATGAAGCAATTACTCCAACTTCATAAGTTTGGTTTGAGAAAATGAATCTCCGTTGAAAACCTGTATTAAATATATTCCCGGACTTAATTCGGACACGTCCAGATCTAATACGTTGGATTTATCAAACATAGACATATGAACTTCTTTACCTTGAAGATTTAAGATACGGATATCTGCATTTGGTTGAACGTCTTCGTTCAGTTCTACCTTAACCTTGCCTGATGTCGGGTTTGGGTAAATCTTATGTGTAACGCCTTTATTTAGGTTCTGAATAGACAGGTTGGCATCGTCCTCCGAGATGAGTGAAAAACCTGCGTTCTTAAGTAATCTTCCAGTCGAGTCTAACCCGAGAGAATCGCAATAGGTGCTCACACACCGTGAATTCTTATCGCTAACGGTAAGACAAACTTCAAACTTACCAAAGGTTTTGTAGTCGTGTCGGGGATTTCTCTTTGTGCTTGTACCACCATCTCCAAATGTCCAGCTGTAGGTATGGCCGCTGCCGTTCGAAGATTTATTGAGCAATTTCAATACAAACTTTTTACTGCTGTCTTTTACAACATCGAAAGCCGCATGACAAGATTTTATCTCAATTGTAGTGGAAATAGTATCATAACACCCACCAATGGTAGAATCATGAACTGAAAGCGTTATGACATATTGACCAGGTTCTGGAAATTTAAAAACCTCCTGTTTAGGATCGGTTGGATCACCATATCGCCATTGTTCTTTACTCCATTGACCAGGGCCCTCTGCATACCAACGCAAGACGTGTGCATTTGCCGAAGAAGTACTCTTGAATCGTCCGGTGCGGCTGACTTGATTTATGTCAAAAGTAAAATCTGCCTTGACGGCACACTGTGTTACCGAATCTACGGTTACAGAGTCACATACACGGGCAACGCACTGCGTTTTCCGGTCAAGTACTTCCAGGCACACTTCGAACCTACCCTTTTTCCCTATTCTGTAGTGCCTTTTTGCTCCAGACAAACGAGTGGTTTTGTTCACAGTCCATGAATAGAACTTGTCTTTTGTAATGCTACCTGTAGCTTCCAGAAACAACGTATCTAACGAGGTTTTAGCGGTAAACGAAGCACTGCACCTGGAATTGGCGATAAACACCTTCTCGCACTTGCTACTCTTGCAACCGTTCAATGAATCATATACATCCAAACACACTATAACGGTGTCTGGAAGGTTACTCGTGTCGTATTGATGTGTTACCCCTCGGTTTGGATGGGCAGACGTGGCTTTCTTACCATCGCCAAAGTTCCAGGAATACGAAACCCCCGTAGGTCTTGAATACCCTGGTTGAAACTCTACCTTACCGTCAGACATTATTTTGGCGGAGAAATTTGCCCCACAGTTAGGTCCTCTGTAAATAACACACGTTGTATCAAAACAGGACTTGGTGCTATCTGAGATGTACAAACAAATCTTGTGGCCCTTATAAAGATCCTTGTATTTGTGTTTAGGAGTCTTAAGCGTTGAAGTAGTGCCATCACCGAAGTCCCACGTATAGTGGTGGGCATTGGTGCTCCGACTGTAAAATGTAACCGCTCCATCTCGGGATTCCCTTAGAGAAAACTGTGCTTTACATTGTGCAAATGCATCGTGTGTAAGACCTACAATCAAGATGACCAGGAGGGTCTTAAGGTGTTGGGATCTGTTCATAATTATTGCTTTTATCGGGCATTACGGCAGCCGAAATAGAATGGTTGGAGTATGTAACCTACGCATCGATAGACACGATGTTTTTGTTACTGTATGCCGTTAGTCGACGGTTGAAGAGGGGAAAGTTCGCCTATTGGTAAGATGGTGCATTGTGGAATATCGCCATGGTTATGCCAGGGAGCAGCAGTTACTCTTTATATCCTATCCTTAATGAAGGTTTCTACCTTGGTCGAGTGATCATCCCACCTTTTTACTTTAAATCGGTTTTGGGCCTGAGTTGTCATTCGAAGCAAGTCCTCAAGAAGTTCAATTGACTTGTTCCCTTCATAGTCATCCCAGCGAAAGTTGATCAGGACAAGTTCAAAGCGACTTATCGCATCCTTTGTGGACTTTTGGATATCTTCATTGGTGGTTTCATTTTTCTTAAATTGAACTACTCTTTTCACCAGGGTATTGAACCATGCGTTTGTTCGTGTATCAAAGTGTGCTGGTATTCTTTCGATGAAACTACGCCTAGAACACTTCCCGATATAATAAATATTGCTCCCTTCCTTGAAGATATACACTCCGCAACCCGTGTGTATCGCCTGGTCATTGAAGAACACTAAATCATATAAAGTCAATTCTGATACTTTGATCCCTTTGCAAGACTTGATCCGTTTAATGAAAGCATCGATGGTTAGGTTCTTAATGTCTTGGTATTGTATTACATGTTCTGAATTGCGCATTGCTCAAAATTCGACCTTCACACAAACCAATGCATCACCAAATATTGGGATTTACGAGATATAAAATTGGCTAGTATACAACTGATTCCATTTTAAACAACTTTCGAGTGTTCAACAAAAAAGTTATCTGCATAGCATTTAGGCGCTTTCGTCGCAAGAGTTAACTAACACCGTGTGGCGATTGAATTAATGTTGGTTTTTCCCAACATTTGATACAGATCAAAGACCTTATAAATCAAATGGCTCTCGAACAACCATTTCTCACAAGGTATTGACAGAATTTGACCTAATAAGAATGTATATGAAAGTGTATTTACTAGTAGTAATTGGATGTTTATTTATTGATAATGTTTTAGCAAGCAATGGCAGCCATGCACAAAACACGACCCATGTCGATACCGTTGTTCGCATGCATATAGAAGCATGTGATTCCGCCGTTCTAGACGCCGGGTGCACTGATTATTCCTGTTATCATTGGAGTAATGGCGTGACTGGCAGCCAAACCATCACTGTATATGCAAGTGGGGTATACCAGGTGCAAGTGGGGTATGACCACGATAATGATGGGATTTGTGACTTCACCTATACCAAGGAGTTTATTGTTACCATTTCACCAGGCCCTATTCTCGACTTAGGCCCTGATCAACAAATTTGTAATGGGGCAATCGTACAGTTAGATGCTGGGAGCGGGCACGCAGCCTATTTATGGAATGATGGTCACACGGGTCAAACCCATGAGGTAAACCAAAGTGGTATGTATTCGGTACAAGTAACGAATTCCTCCGGTTGTACTGCAACAGATGAGGTAGACATTACAACAGAACCCCCTATTATTCTTTCATTAAGCTCTACGGAAAGCTGCGGTAACGATGGCACCGCAACGATCAGTGCAATAACAGGTGGTGTATCGCCTTTCACCTATTTATGGAGTAATGGTCAAACCACCCAAACTGCTATTGATTTGACCGCAGGTACATACACGGTTAGTGTTACCGACGCACACGGCTGCGCTTCTAATAACTCTGTTCAAGTTGTAATTAATGCGTATTGCTCATCTGTTCCATGTGACAATGCGTACACCACAATGAATACATATATATACGCTGCAGCGAATGACAATGCCACAGCTTATACCTTCACTTTTTATGATTTAGATGGCAATGTAGTAGGATCACTAACACAACCTTCGAATCAACTCTGGTACTATCAAGTTCCTGGTCTACTTTTTAACCATGAGTACACATATAGTGTTACAGTTGAATATGAGGCAGCTTCAGGCACCGAATTCGGCCCAGAAAGTGACCCTTGTTCAATCACTTTTCTGGAACCACAGTCTTCTGTTCCATGTGATAATGAATATGCAACAATGAATACGTATGCATATGCATATAGCCCTTCTTATGCTGCTTCAGGTACGCATTTCAACAACTACATCTTTACCTTTTACGACTTGGATGGCAACGAAGTAACATCGATATCTCAATCTTCAAACCAACTCTGGTTCTACCAGGTTCCTGATTTACTATTTAACCACGAATACACCTGGACAGTAGCCATTGAATATGTAACACCAACGGGTACGGAAGTTGGACCGGAAAGTGATCCTTGTGCCATTACATTTCTAGAACCGGCATCATCCATACCCTGTAACCAGGAGTATTCTAGCCTAAACACCTATGCGTACGCTCAAAGTCCGTCTTTTGCCCCAAGCGGAACGCACTTTGTCAATTATGTATTTACATTTTATGATGCTTCGGGTGCTGTAGTTGAAGTAGTATCTCAAACTTCCAATCAACTTTGGTTCAACAGTGTGTCTGGATTACTCTCAGACAATCAATACACCTGGACTGTTGCTATCGAATACGTAACCCCAACGGGTACAGCAATAAGCCCTGCGAGCGAGCCTTGCACCATTAACTTTGAGTAGATTGGTATTCAAACAAGCAATCCTGTTGACCTAGAAGAAAAACAAAATTTAGAACAAATCAGAGAGTTCCTCTACCGAAGCAGATGACCTCGCTCGCAAAGAATCTAGATATACTCCGGCAGAGTTACCAACTTTGTCTATGAGTGATAATCTGCGTTACAGTTACAGAAACAACTCAAGTTAAAACTCAGCATCCAACACAAGGTTACCCTGACAAAACCATCATTACCATAATCTCCATAAATTCGTAGTACATACCAACAACTATGAATCGCAGCAAGGCACATAAACCTCACCACAAAAAACGGCACTGGAGGAGGCCTAAACCGACTTACACTGTTTTCATCCTCTTCTATTTAGTATGCATTTGTCGTCATTCTTCGTACAGCGGGACAACGCTTGTTCAAAGCGATACAATAGACCGTTTGACCTTATACTTTACCTCGTATGGCGTCGCTAAGTATTATGGAAAGATGAAGGTAGACAACCTGAAAACCTCCTTCACAAATGATGTATCCCATATTATGTCTTGTGATACCTTCACCTTTGATTCACTGGTAAATTCCTTATTCCGTAATACACCTAAAAAGGCAGAAAATACCTCCGATTCAATTCCGCTCTGCGCAAGTATCGATTATTCTGTTTTTGGTTCAGGATTACTGCGAGAACGTACCCGGAATACGATTCTCAGCACCTTGCATGCAACGGCCAACAGAAATTACCGAAAGTCTATTCGATGGCCTTTGCCAAAAAAATGGAGGCATGAACTTCCGGAGTTAAATTACGAAGACTGCCTGCTGGGCATTTGTGATTATTGGAATATCCTGAGATTCTATTATCCCTATCGCGACAAATTGGATTTGAGCAACAATGCCCCCTTTGAAGGCATCCTAATGCGTTTCTTACATAGTAAAAAACCACTGAAACAAGCCTACTATTGGTCTCTTGTTGAGATATCGAATCTCTTCTCCGACTGTCATACCTCCCTAAGCCTAAGCAATTTCACGTACATCGAAGACCAATTACTCGGTAATCGTTACCCCTACATGGGTACAGATATGTATGATGATGTTATGATCATAACTTCGATTTGGGAAGAGCTCTCCAGAGCGTCGAATATGGTTTATGGCGATACAATTTTGAAAATTGATGGTATCCCGACTACAGAACACATAAAACGATATAATGCTTTTTTGACCTGTGAACAGCCCGATGACCGACAAAGCTATTATGCGCAATACTATGCTTTGTGTGGCTGGCAGAATGAATCGAAGGAATTGGAAATAAAACGGGGTGATTCTTCATTTACATATACAGTGCAATGTACTACCAGACTCAACGCATCTGTGTGGTACGACCCTGTTGAAACATTACCTGGTTTTGTGCGCATTAATGACTCAACCGTTTACGCTAAGGTAGATTTAAGCAGAAAAGAATTTAGACTGCTTCGCAAGTCCGGGTTTACCCACTTGATCCTGGATTGTCGTGTATATCCAAATCAAAGATCTTGGAAGATCGTGAATCGACTTGACCCAACTGAAACCCACATGTATCGTTATGGCATCGTCAAAACGCCGTGCAAGGTGCGGTATCTTAAGATAAGATATCATTATATGTACCTTCCCATGTTTGTTCGAAGTTTTAATACACGCACCTACGTTTTGCAAAACGGCAAAGCGGCTAGCTTTGGAGAATCCGTTTTAATGGCTTTAAAGTTTGGCGACATTCCAAATATTACGTCATATGGTAGCCCATCTTCGGGCACTTTTGGGGCGGTAGGCTACTTCCAGCTTTCAGGCGGCGTAATACTCCGGACAACGGTAGATCGGCAAATCGGCCTGGATGGAACCGTTTACCAGTTTGAAGGTTTGCAACCCGATGTGCATGTTCGGTTGAACGATTTAACCCCTTCAGAAATATGGTTGAAACTACAATCGTTAGAATAAAACAGTATTAAAAAAGCCCCGACTCAGTCGAGGCTCAATTTATTCTGATAACCAACTCTTTACCACAT
>DIYD01000015.1 GCA_002428905.1 Bacteroidetes bacterium UBA6063
TTGAAAATGGAACGAGAGAAAGAACATTACGAATCAACTGTTGCTGAAAAACGCAGGAAGGAAAAAGATTTTGGAAAAATGATAAAGCACATCAAGAAATTAAAAAGTTAAACCGTTACGGAGCACAACTCGATATAAGCAATAGCGGTTTGAGTGTAAACCAGGATTCTTTATCCCGCATCTAGGGAAAAACCTTCGCTTAAGCAAACATATATAATCAACCAGCTTTAAGACTTAAACAGCTGATTATCAAATAAATAACACAAACCAATGTTAAAGACATGGGACCTAAGGGCTATCATCTAATACATCACAATCCTGCTGAAAGTTTTGTCTAATACCATTGAAACATGTAGTTAACCTGCTAAACGAACTGGATACTTATGACGATGATTGAGATATTGGACATATCACACAACACTTATTCTTAAAAATAACACAGTTGTAAAGTGTCAAGTAACACCTAAAAACTCATTCTAGGTTTTCAGTTATGGTTCAAGAACTTTTGGATTATGAAATTTCTTAAACTATTGTGCTTGTTCTGCCTAGGTGCAGTATCAAGCCTATCTTATGCTCAAGGCACGGTAAACATCACCAATAATTCGTCAAAAACGGTCATTGTACACGTTCAAAATGGTTCGGCAAATTTAATCACTCCCGTTGTAATACCTCCTGGCCCCGGTACGACCTTTACCGGAGCTGCCAGTTTAGGTGTAAACAACATTCAAGTGACTGATTGGAATATGGCTTCGTGTGTAAGTACTCTTAGCACAGGTTTGAACAATTTTCCAGTAGGTTTTCATCCAACAACCGGTTGCATGCCATTTAATCTAACGGTAAGTGGCGGCCCCTTTGTCTTTACCTACAACATTGTCATACTTTAACTGGATGATTAAACCTGTAGAAATTTGGTACCGGTGTACATACCAGTCTTGTTTATCCTGGTCATCACTCTAATCAAATTACCTTACCAGCAACAACAATCAAGGTAAAGGCTTTCATTGAACTGAAAGCCTTTATTTGTTTTCATCCTAAAATGTTAACAAGATTGTCGCTTTTCGTCAGTACCTTGCTCTTATCTCATCTTAGGCCAACCTTTTATAACCATATTACCTATGCACAATGAGGATAAGAATTATTCGATTTCGGCGGTTTAAACATATCACTCGGTTATTACAGTTTTTCATCGTTCTGTATTACACAAATACATATGGGCAAGACCCCTATTACGTTCAGTATGATGAAAACAATGGATTACCCAGTTCAGAGGTATATGACATTTTTCAGGATAATAAAGGCCTTATATGGTTAGCTACAGACAGAGGTGTTTGTCTGAACAATGGCAATGGATTTAACACCTATACCAATATACATGGACTTACCTCAAATACAAATTTCAAGTTGTATCAAGCTCCTGACGAAGATATTTACACCACGAATCTGTGGGGTGAAATTAACAATTTTCGTAATGATCGTTTTCATTTACACCCTGCTTCGGACTCCTCGAACAACATTAAGTCTCCACAGGGCTTTATTACCAGACTTTTTATATTAGATAGTCTATTCTTTTATGTTCCGATTAAATCATATATGCCGTCGAGGTATAATCGCAAGGATATTCTTGTAGAACAGTGTACTGCAGGCACCAAATTAGAGGCTATCGCTCATGACTACCTGACGGGCAAATCTATTTCCTATAGTTTGAGTGTAAAAAACATAATTAGTACGGATCAAGTTCAGATCAAATTCTACGGAAAGAATGGTCGAGAAGCCATAGTAGGAATTGATAGTCTTGGGATTGTCCCGTTAACTGCCAACAGACCTAACCAAGGTGTCTATTTTGCCAATAACGCCTACCTGTATTACTGGGACTTCAAATCGAGAAAAGTCGTAAAGACGTTATTTTTTGAAGACAAAAAAATCATCAACATATATCACGACTACAAATCTGATGATCTTTGGGTGATGACCACAACGGGTGTATTCAGATATACAGATGGCAACCTATCTAACACACCGCATCACCACTTCAAATCACTCAACACCACCAATATGATCCGTGATCGGGAGGGTAACTATTGGATTTCCACATGGGATCGAGGTGTTTTTTATGTGCCATCTTTTGATTATATGTCTTTAGACATATTCGAACGCGACAGGGATTGCAGAATTCTTAGTCTGTTCAGCACTGAGAACCGCTTCTTCTATGGTTCATCTAATGGCTCTGTAGGTGTGTTGGATTTGAAACTCAGATTAATCAATAGGTTTACCAACTCCCAGGCGCCAAAAGCTCCGATTGAGCACTTTCAGAGCACAACCAATAGGTTGAGCGCGTCTTATGGTCTGGAGTTGGAATTCAATGGTTCGAACATTGTACAAAGTTCCTATTCGTCGATCATACCGTTTGCTTATCAACTCTCTAATGATTACATACTGGAAGATAGATACACAGATTTCTCTTACATTAGAAAAAAAGATGACAAAGTCACTGACGTTGACTGGGGGAGGCCATACTGTGCATTGCAAAAATCTTTGGATACCTTATGGGTGGGAACCAGTCTGGGCTTATGGTTAATTGTTAACGACTCTTTTCACCGAGCCACTCCTGTATTTAAAAAGTATCGTTTCCTTCAAAACAGAATATGTGATATTAAATGCTCCAATAACGGTAAGGTAACGGCATTTGCAACAAGAAATCATGGGTTAGTATTGAAAATTGGCAACTCATTTCACAACCTGAATGTAGATAATGGCTTGGCAAGCAATCAGGTCAATAGAGTATTCTTTGATGGAGATTCTATTGTATTTGCCTGCACCAATAGGGGTTTAACAAGGTTTAATCTTAACTCTGAAGACATAAAATCCATCACGTTTTCAACATTTACGACCGCTGATGGCCTGTTGTCAAATTTTATCAATGACATAACTCATTGGAAAGGCCACTACTATATTGCAACCAACAAGGGCATCAATCGGGTTGCTAAAAGCCATATGAAAGCCAATAGCACCAAACCCATTATCAATGCATTATATCTTTATCGGGGGCATTCTAAAATATCGCAAGACAGACCACGATTCGAAATGGGCAACCATATTATAGAGCTTAAATATAGTGCCGTGTGCTTTAGAAAGCCAGTTCAAAGAGACTTCTACAGGTACCAATTATTTATGGTAGACAGCAAAGTAGAAAACAGCTGGATATACACCAACAACGAATCAGTTCAGTTGTATAAACTAATGCCAGGCAATTATGTATTTGAGCTTCAAGCCAGAGACAAAAATGGCAGCTGGAGTAACCCAAAACTGCTTCGATTTGATATCCAACCCACTTTTCTCCAATCCGTTAGGTTTAAATTATTAATAGGATTTCTTTTACTATTAACCCTATTCCTCATCTACTACTTTCAATTACGGAAAGTGCAACAAAATGAACGCAATGCCAGACAACTAGCTGAATTTAAGCTGCAAGCGTTAAGAGCACAGATCAATCCTCACTTCATGTTTAATGTACTCACTTCCATTCAATATTTCTTTACCACACATGATGAGCGGTCGGCTAACAAATACATGAATGATTTTGCATACCTTGTCAGAAAAGTGCTAAACTCAAGTGGAGAAAAGCTGATCTCTTTGGAGGACGAGCTTGAATTGCTGAAAAAATACATTGAACTTGAACTCCTGCGCATTGCAGTACCGTTAGAATATGAAATCTCCATTGCTAAAGAAATTAATACGGAAAGAACGTATATCCCTTCCATGCTTCTGCAGCCCTTTGTGGAGAACGCCCTGATACATGGTATACCTTTTACCAGAGAAGAAAAAGGTCGACTTAATGTTTTATTTGACCTTCAGAATGAGGAACTTCACATTTCAATTATTGACAACGGAAGGGGTATTGAAAATGGTCCAAAAAACAAACGTTCAAAAGGAATTGAGATAACCAAAGAAAGATTGGACATAATGAATCGAGCATACAAGATGGAGATTAAACTGAACATTTTTAATAGGGCCCAATTAGACCCCTCAGAGCAGGGAGTAACTGTGAAATTAACAATGAAACACCACCATGAATAGTTATACAGCCTTGATTGTAGATGATGAGGAACACAGTAGAAAATTGCTTTCTGGATATCTGACCAAATATTGCCCAAATATTGAAGTACGTGAAACGGTTGATACCGTTGAAAGAGCACTTGAATGCATTTGTTTAAAACAACCGCAATTGGTGTTTTTGGACATCTCGCTGATGGATATGAACGCCTTTGATCTACTTGAAAAAATCGGTAACATCCAGTTTGAGATCGTATTCATTACAGCCTACGACAATTATGCCATTCGAGCAATTAAGTATTCAGCCGTTGATTACTTACTTAAACCAATTAGCATAGAAGAGCTAATTCTTGCCGTTGAAAAAGCTTGTAACCGGATTGATGAAAAGTCTACCGCATATCATTACAGGTATCTTTCAAGGAACCTATTGAACCTTCATGAATTGCCCCGAATTGCGCTTCCAACCCTTCAGGGCTATTTATTCATAAAAACAGATTCCATCATCCGATGTGCAGCCGCTGGTAGTTATACGCATTTTTTCTTTACGGACAGGGAGCCTATTTTAATATCTAAGGGTTTAAAAGAATATGACGCTCTCCTGCAAGGAGATACTTTCCTTAGAGTTCATAACTCTCATCTAATTAATCTTACCCATGTTAAAGAATACCACAAAGGGAAAGTGGCATATGTAGTTATGTCGGATGGAGTATCCGTTGCAATTAGCGTGCGAAAGAAGGATGTTTTCCTGAAACGTATTGAACACCTAAAGGCATAGATCTCGTTACTCGTCGATCAATTATTATGTGGTCTACCACACATATTCTTTATCGAAGTTGTGGTAATTCAACTTCATATTTCGATAGAGTAGTTCTACAAGGGTCCTAAAGGTGGTAAATTCAAAACCGTAGAACGCAAGTTGCCTGGACTTTCAAACTAAATCAGGCCACTCGCCAAGTGCAACTACTGTTTGGTGAACCGGAATATTCCTTTGATCAATCACTGACGTTATGGGCTGTTGCTTGCTCTATATTGCTGTCACAAAACAAATTGCGTTGGTTTATGATTCAGTCTAAAAATATAGTGTTGATCGTCTCGATTGCGTTGGTGTCTTTCGACGCACTTGCTCAAGGGGTAAATTTGAATTGGGCTAAATCTTTTGGTGGGGAATTCGATGACAAAAGCTCCTTTGTATCGGTTGATTCGAAAGGGAACGTTATTAGTACTGGGACGTTTCAAGGCAGCATAGATCTTGACCCCGGCACTGACACCCTTCGACACAACTCTAAAGGCCAGGAGGATGTATTTATTCAGAAGTTAGATCCGGAAGGAAATCTTATATGGGCTAAATCGATAGGTGGGAATGCGATTGACGTAGCCACGTCAATTGGTGTAGATGCCAATGGAAACATTTATGTGTGTGGTTATTTTTCAGACACTGTGGATTTCGATCCTGGTTTAGGAACGTTCGAATTATCGGCCCCCGAATTTGATGACTGTTTTTTCTTAAAATTGGATGAGAACGGAAATTTCGTTTGGGCTAAATCAACGAATGGAGGCTATAGCCGGGCTTTTGCGATATCGATTGACAATGATGAAAATGTATTCGCCACAGGTCCTTTTGAAAAAACCGTTGATTTTGATCCTGGGCCATCAGAAGCACCTTTATCCGCAAATGGCGCACAAGACATTTTTGTTCTTAAGTTGGATCGTAATGGAGATTTTAATTGGGCCAAATCCGTAGGTGGTAACAGTTCGGATGTAGGCTATTCGCTAACCAACGATGCTGCTGGAAATGTATATATAACGGGTTTTTACGCAAGTAATCTGGATTTTGATCCTGGGCCTGGGGTATTTAATGTAACTGTAGAAGGAGCGGGAGATATATTCATACAAAAGTTAGACGCAAATGGTGATTTTGTTTGGGTTAGAACAGTTGCTAGTGTATTTAACGAAGGCGCGTACTCGATCCGTATCGACCATCAGGATAACTTATATATCACGGGGCATTACCTAAGAGAAGTGAAGCTTGATTTGGTGAGTGGGGTTCTTAGTTTGAAATCCGAAGGTGGTAGGGACGTTCTGGTACTAAAAATGAATACAGGTGGTGATTTCCTTTGGGCAAAATCGTTTGGTGGTAAACTTCATGATATAGGACAATTCATTACCACAGACGTTGTTGGAGGAATCTATGTTACCGGAAGCTATTCCGGGACAGTTGATTTCGGCACTGAGAGTACCGCAAAGTCAATATCGTCAGCTGGTGGCAGTGATGCTTATGTTGTAAAACTAGATTCTACGGGAACTGTGGTGTGGAGCAAGTCGATGGGTGGCACGGACCAGGATGCAGGCACTTCCGCAGTTATGGATGACAAAGGCAATTTATATGTAACAGGCACCTATGGTGGCACTTGTAATGTAGACCCAGGTGAAGAGATTCTTGAATTAACGTCTAACGGGTTAGCCGATATCTTTGTGCAAAAATTTAGCCCCTGGCCTCTTACGATTGACACCGACAAAAAAGTACGAATGGCAACCATTCTACCAAATCCAACAACCGGCACGTTTTCTATCGTCCAACACACTTTACAGGCAACTTCTGTGCTCATTTACAACTCGCTGGGAGAAATCGTAGTAGATAAAAAGTTAACGGGTACACGGGTAAACGAATTTGAGTTATATGAACCATCGGGTTTATACGTAGTCGTCCTAAATTTTGACGATCATGTTGAGACCTTCAAGTTGATCAAGCAATAGTTTTTGCCTTCGTTAAGACACAAGCCTTTTCACACTTCCACTTCGAACATCGTAGTATACAAATCGTAAGACAACCAGAACGTATAGGCCTAAAGCTTTGTAGCGAATTGCAACCTTGAGCCAGTTGTCGTGTCAATAAGGTATAGAATTATCTTAACAATGAATCAGCTTTATCTCCTTGGTGCACTTTTATTGACCATTTCGGCAAGTGCACAGAATACGTCGCTAAATAGCCCATGTGAAAATGGCTCTTTATCCATAGATCTCAATACGACAGATACGGTACGGCACAAGACGGCTACAGCCTATATGCCCATAAAGCCTTCGGTTAAATCTACGCAGTTCTCGTCGAATCAAATTTCGGTTACACATACGAGCACGGTCAACCCATACAAGCCTGGGGTTTATAAGGATTGCTATACCGCAACCGATCAAGATGGTCTTGTAGTCGTTTGTTGCAGAATTGTAATCGTGGGAGATGCCCCCTTGAGCACATCCGATCATGCTCTGAAAACACCTGAATTCAAATTATACCCCAACCCAATGACGGGAAGTTCTATTCGGTTGAGCCTTGGTCGCGGGTTTAATTCAGAGCCAATTCATTGTCAACTTACCACACTTCAAGGTCAAACGATTTTTGAACGAATTCGGCAGGTTGACACGGGTGGTGAGTTCACCATAGATTTTGGAAAAATCAATCTTGAAAGTGGGGTTTACCTCATTACCATTGAACAAAATGGATTTTCCTCCAGTCGGCGACTTATGGTCAATGGGATTTGATTGAGTTTTCGGTTTCTCGTTTTGTGGCAGAAATCAGGT
>DIYD01000006.1 GCA_002428905.1 Bacteroidetes bacterium UBA6063
ATGGTAAAGGTATGTGTTCCTGCATCTGTGAATTCAATAGTTCCCGAATCGTTCGTACTGCTCGGTGGAGCAGGATCTTCTGAACTACATGCGGGTAAAAAGGCCAATACGGCCAAACAAATTCCTAAGGGTAAAAGACGTTTCATAACAAATAAATTAGGTCTGTTTATTGCTACAATATACGAAATCTGAACTAGATGGGGTTGGGTTTACATCTAAACGATCATGAACACTCTTATCGCATGAGGTGAACAACACCTGAGAAATTGTGCCGCACGTTTTGGAAATCAAATACCACAACCTGATAGTAATACGATCCAACCAGTGCATTCTCACCGTCCCACGGCTCACCGCTATCTGAATGGTAAATCATCTGTCCCCATCGGTTAAATATTTTTAAATCGAAGGTACTTATGCCTAAACCTTGAGGTGAGAAGGTATTATTGATGTTATCATCATTTGGATGGAATGCATTGGGAATCAAAATATTGACAACAAAATCGATGATAATGTCAGCCGAGAATTGATCTTTACAACCATGTTCATTGGTCACGGTTTGCAGAATGGTATACGTAGCTGTATCGGGAAAATCATAGACAAAATCAGCAGAAGTAATTACATCGCCATGTGAGAATTCGTATTCGTGACTCACTGCACCGGAACTTGTAGAGGTAAAGCTTACCTCACTGTTGACCACATCAGCCCGATCTGGTGTCATAATAAAGCCCGCTATTGGAAGTTCATGTACCGTCACAGGCTTCGAAATGGTATAATCACATCCCGGATTGGTGGTGTAGGTCAAATCAACCGTATACGTTCCAGGGTTGACATAGGCATACTCAAAGCTGTCAGGGTTGGTACGCGTATCTCCATTCCCCAACTCCCAGCTGGCAGAGGTTATCGGTAGCACCCTGCCCGTGCTGTTTTCTTTGACCCATTGCGAATCCAATGCGCAGATATCTGTTATGTCGAAATCGGGTTGCACAAGCTGCTCAATAGTCACAGATTTTAGAAGCGTGTCTTTGCACCCCAGGGCATTTTCAACAAACAATGTTACGTCGTAAACACCTGTAGAACCGTATGTATGTTGTAATGATCTACCTGAATTTGTATTGCCATCACCAAAGTCCCAGTTTTCAACCGTAATACCTACCGTTGCAGATGTTGAATTGGACACAACATCAACGAAATTATCTTTGCAAGGCAAGGTAAAATCAAACAACGCCTGTGGTTTCTCATCAATAATTACTGTATACAAGCTATCTCTTGTACACCCATTTAGAAACGTCAATTGAACCGTTACGGGAATACTGCCTGATGGCGTAAATGCTTCTTCATGGGTCAGACCTTTCGTGTACTGAATTCCATTAACATTCCAACGCACCGACAACACTGAATCCGGATTTGACGTCTGCACACTGAAATTGATGGTTTCTTCTTCACAATGACCAGTTCGTGCCAAAAGCACATCTTCTTCGAAATGGACCTGGTGCAGTTGAACTGTTGTATCTCTACATCCGTTATCCGAAATGGCTATTAGACCAACGGGCTTGCTTCCAAACGTGCCAAACGCATGTTCTACAACCGAGTCACCTGACATAAAACCAGTACCCAAATCCCAGTTTCGCTGAGTAATGTATCCTGTGGCCACTGTACTTATATCAACAAGCTTCGACGTATCACCTAAACAGACCGTTGGCGCGTTAAATCGAGCTACTGGTAATGGAAATACATTTACGGTATCCCTGGTTGTATCAAGACATCCTGCATTACTTACAGCCACTACATCAATAATTGCCCGGCCGACATTCGTCAATTGTACCGACGTATCCCCCTTCGTAGATATCGAATTACCATCTATACCCCAATCGTACCGCACTACAGAATCATTGGCCATAGGTGTATGTGACACATCCAATAACACGGCGTTGTTCTTACACACATCAATTACGGTAAGACTGACAACAGGTTTTTGGAATGCCGTAAAGCTGTCCGTTAACTCTGTCCTACATCCATTATTGGATGTGGAAACCAATCGTATTGGAATCTCGCCCATACCTTTTACACGGTGCTTTAAATCCGTACCTCCATAAATGGTGCTTTCAAGTAGCCATTCATTGGAAAGTGTACCTGTGTTGATGGTAGAATTATTCACTACGGATAATGTATCTCCCTGGCAGACATTCGGCGGGTCAAAATCCAGTACAGGAATGCTGTAGGGTGAAATCTGTTTTGTAAGGGTGTCGAGGCATCCCAGTGTATCCAGGACAGTCAATCGAATCGATTTCACGCTGTCACTGGATGGTGTGAAAGATGGATGTGTGTTCGTAAACAGTTGAGACCCTAATTCCCACGAGAAAGAATCAATAGGTGCATCCATTTCTTGTTTTAGATCCGTAAATAGATATGGAATACCTACGCACGTATCGGTAAATGCAAAATCGGCAATTGGTGGTTTAACCGGATTGACCTTAACAGAATCCTTAACTGTACAATTTCTACCATCCGTTATGCTCAACGTGTACACCGTTGGATGGTTCGGATTGGCCCGGGTAATGGCGCTGGAGGCATTGGACAAGCTATCGGAAGGAGACCACGCAAAACTCTTCAATCCCACGCCACCTGTTGGCAACTTACCAATAATAACACCATGTCCAAGACAAAGATCAACGGAGTTGTCCATAGACAATTGAATACCAGGATACAAGGTTACAATAACGGTATCTGTGGTACTGCAACCGCCTCGTGTAGTTTCGAGTACAAGCGTATAGTCCTGATTCACAGTTAATGTATTGTTTGCATTAAAATAGGTTCTGCCACTATCGCCATGCACTACGTTCGGATGCAACCACCGATAGTTAACGCCTTGCATTGGCTGCGTGCCTATTGCTATGTCCGACCTTGAACATCCGATTGTATCCAGTCCTGCATTGATTAATTGTGGAGCAGGTATAGCCATAGATGTATACGAGCAAACACAACTTGAAGTATCAATAGAGAGCAACAGGTTACACGCATAGAACGACTGAATTTCACCTTGAATACGACGAATCAACTGTTGGTTCAAGGCAATGGAGTCCGTAATACTGTCGATGAGCAATACGGGTTCGTCTATATCAAACAACCCATTTGCGTTGGTGTCTGCCACTAGTTTCACTTGAAGAAGGATACCCTCCTCTTTTAAAGCACCGGTATTCCTGACGGTATATCTTATATCAATAGCCTCCAAACCATTCGAAGCCCGACTAATACCTGAGCTGTAACCTAATGTGTAGATTGCCTTACTGATGGAATCCAACATTAGATCATTGCTCGTGCTCACATCAATCATACAGATCGAGCTGTCCTTCACACAAAGTGCGGGTTGCGAAACCACAGACTGCCCAATAATTCGGGTTGTCCCGCATTCTAATTCTGGTGAATTGACATACGTCTTGTACTTAAAGACCACGGAATCACCTGGTACTACATCGTTTGGTATCTTCCAAACACCTTTGTAATTCAGACCAACTTCCACGGTTGGATTATGGATCGGACTATTGTGAACCGCACCGAGATACGTGGTGTCTACATAGATTCCGGGTGGTAAAATCAACTGAATGTAGTCTTGATCACCCGTAGTGTCTGGCCCCAGGTTAATGAATCGCATTTGCCCGCTTCCGTCGTAGTTACATGCGTCAATTGGCTTTTTGTCGAAGCGTAAATCACTGAAATAAGGCTTACGAATACCGGTAATATCAATGGGTTTGGATGCACTAAACGCAGTCAACACGTCTTTACCACATTTGAGTTTACCACCAGGTCGTGCAAGGAAATACGTGGAACTAACAAAATCACAATCGGTACTGAGTTTGAATTTCAATCGGTATGATTTCGCATGTGTACTCGAAGTAACACCGGCCAACCCATTGGTATCGAGGTACTGGTTGTTTTTGCTTATCTCCCATCGGTACGTACCACTGCCCAAATAAACGGGTTTCGTGATCAGGAAAGAGTCCTTTAGATTTGGGATGAACAGGTAGGCAGAATCGTGCAAAATTGAACCGTCACTTAAGTACAGGTCTACGTGCAAATCATACGCTCTGGCGTCAGCCAGGTTATTTACTGTAATCTCCTGACTATTAAAACTACACAGATCAACAATTGAATCGTCGCTTACGATAGATGATTCCAGTAATGTATTTTGAGGTACGAAATAGAGTTTTCTACTTGCCGCATGGCAATCTGCATTGGCTAAACCAGACGGATATCCCCAACATTCGTGACCAACAAACAAGAAGAAACTATCGCGATCGCATGACGTGAATGTCGCCTTAATGCGCAGCGTATAAGATTGTCCTTTGGTTAAATCACCTAGATGAAAAACACCGTTAGAAGAAGTTAAATCTGAACCGTCGGCCATATTTACGATGCGCTCAATGGTTGTTCTACCGTTACCTTGAGCAGCAATCCATACGTGCTTTGCCAACGACGTTGGCGATGAGTTATCAATCACAACCTGCCATTCAGCGGTATCTGATTTTGCGAGAACCTCATCCGACAAGGTATTCAAATTGATAATTGGTCCGGCGTATTCTATTTCATCTGCCGGTGTACTAAACACTTCACTGGTTTTATTGCCCAGATTTCCCTTTTCCTGGAAGGTAAATCCGTAGTTAATAGAATTTGCCCCATCTCTGGCTCTGCAGTTTGGCCTTAGTGTGGTGTACAATGTTCCGTAAAAGCCATCATCACTCACTTCTAGACTTCCCCCAGCATCATTGAACAGACTATCAACACTGTATATTGCAGTATCGCCAATTGTGGTTAATCTGGTTAATGAATCTATATCATGCCGTGCACTTTGAGAAGTCCCACTGGTCCTCCAATACGTCATTCGGCTTTTCACCACATTAAACCCGGGTGGGTTAATAATCTTAATCTTCGATAGTTTAGCCCATTGCCTGTATTCATATGGAAACAGGTTTCCACCTGCGTAATTCGAACAACAATTCCCAATACTGAGGTAATAGTTCTGGCGAACCTCAATATCGTCGCAGCCTTCTAACTGATAGATGTTTTTCCCCCAATTCGCAAAATACGAGCCTGCAAGCATAAATTGACCACGGAAGGTATCGCACTGGAATCTCTGACTAGCGGTGGGATTGGCAACTGTATGCAAATAGAAACTGTTGTCAATATTTACCGTACGGAAGAAGTTCCCAGGATTCGTATTTACCGCATATTTCACATAGACCTCAACACTGTCGCTTGGGGTAAAGGTAAAGCCAGAGTATAGCGGACACTTTGCAGCAATTAATGCGGTAGTGCTCAAATCAAACGTGAATGTTCTTGAGTTGCCCGTTGTGGTATAACTGCTCGATACACCGCTACAGTTATAGAGCTGTACTTTTGATCGTAGGATACGTACCCGTACATCAGCTACTTCGAGATATCGGCCAAAGTTAATGGTGGAGGTGGCGGTTAGCCTGCTCCAACTTAACGTACTTCCATATCGATTTATACGCCCCCGAAATACCGTTAACAGGGTATCGCCGTACATTACACGCTCTCGTTTGATTTTGTCCAGGTCCAGGCTTCCCGTTGCATCAGGTTCGCCATTGTTGTCGTTATCGGGCTGGCCATAACTCATTCGATAGGCCTTAAAATCGCCAAACTTCAAACCAGAAGAACACGAATTATCACAATGGACACGTACGGTTCCACTTTGGCAATACAGGTAGAACGTACACGGATTAGCACACCGCGTATTCGGGGTGTAGTACCAGTGCAGGCCATATGTGGTATTTGTGTTTGCAGAAGATGAACTGCAGTCGCCTATGACCCGAATTATGAACTCGGCATTCACCAGGCTAATTGGCATTCTGCCATTGAATGTTCCTATAACCGTATCTCCTGATTTTGTTATAGTTGACGGGTTCCAGACACCTCCGGCATGCGTCTCAAACCTGAAATCGGTGGTATTTAACGAATGTTTTGTACCCTTAGGTAGAATAAATCGAATCTTCAGCTGAGAATTGGCCGTATTGTTGATTAATGCCAGATTGGATATGGTGTACGTAAATTTCGCTGTGTCGGTGGAAACAATATCGGTTGGTGTGTAGGATGTTAGTGTTACAAACTGTCTCCACCCCCATCTTCCATACGTTTCCGCCTTTTTAACCGTCCGGTCACATTGATCGGTATACGCTGCCTTATAGTTCCATCGATGGCTAAAGTAGTATGAGGCACATTCCGACACGCAACACGAAAAGCTCTCCCATTCCAAATACACCGTATCCCCTTGCAGAATATCGGGCAATTCCAATTCCATGTAGCCAATCGCATTATTGCCAAGGCAAGCATAGATTCCCGTATTCAGCGTGTAATCGACCCGCGTAATTTTGGCTTTTTGTTTAGCGGCATTTGCACCAACTCTGAAAAACAACGTTGAAGTATCGATCTGTGACAACACATTTCTATCGAATCCTGTGTTGATCGTCTGAAGTATAACTACTTCAACATCTCGCGCTGTATCATCACCTGAATTGACAATGCGTAAGCTTTGAAGATTCCCGAGATTCGGATCAAAACAAGAGTTTAATTGGGCACCAGGTAAGAAATCCAACTGGGGTGATTTATTCTGTAGTTTAACATTTGTGTTGTACGTTAAACGTTTACAGCTTTTGCCATTACAACCCCAGGTTAATTGAAACGTACTTGCTAACTTTTCACACGTAATAATCCGAACGGTGTCGGTGATTACAACCGTCTCATCTTTATCAAACCAGATATCTTTATCTCCTATCTGCTTAAACGCGCTGGTATCATAACTTGAGAACAGGGTATCTCCACTCTGTCTAACTGTTCCCCCGGAATAACCCGGATGCGCTATTCCAGTTTGCGATACCTGTCGGAGATTAAACTGCTTAACTGGCCCGCTGCCATTGTTGGTGATCGTGATTTTTCTAATAAACTGATCCCCCAAACCTCCGCTATAAAATTGATTGGTAATGGATGAAACATTTATAGACGGTTGATGTACCGTTAACGGGAGACTCTTATGGCTCGTTTTCCCTCCGGTATATGATGCATCGACTTCAATAGACGCTACACCACCTGAGGTAAGAAAACCTTCTAAATCACAATCGGCATGAATCTTAATTTTCAGTGTACTACTGCGCGTGACACCCAAATCAGGCAGTGTAAACGACGGTTCGTTTAGGTTCGTTATACTTTTCTCCGATACACCTGAACCCGATACGCTTCCACTGGAGTACCAGATTCCATCAGGTAGATCCAGCTTAACCTCATTGCCTGTGACTGTAGAAGTGGTAATGTTTCGAACATCGATACTCACCTCTGCCTCATCTCCGCAGAGCTGTAGTTGTTTGGGTAAGGTTGAAGTGATACTCACTTTTGATTGCGCAGCGGCAATCATGCAGCTTAACCCCACGAGTACAACACTCCAGGTTAACCGACTACATTTTACCCAATTACGACGCATTACTTCAACGATAACCGTCAAAGTTAATCAAAATGAGTGGTTTACTACGTAAACCATCGCGCTCATAGTTCCGTTAGTTTCCGTTCAAGCAACTTTTTCTCGTGCTCGTTTTTACACAATTCAATGGCTGTGGTCAAGTTTTTTATTGCCTCCCCTTTATTCCCTTTTTTGTTCAAATCTGAAAGAAAACTATGGAATACATGATGTCTTTCCCACTCATCTCGGTACACCGAATCTTCAAGCTGCGATCGAATAGATGTCTCGTCTTCTACCTGGCTTAATGCGATGTAGCGGTTTAATGCCAGAGTTGCACTGGGCTGAAGTTTAAGTGCCCAATCGTAATAGGTTACAATCTGTGCCCAATTGGTATCTTCTATGCGCCTTGCAATACAATGCTCATAGGCAATGGCGGCTTCCAGATGGTACAGCGTGAGGCTGTTTCTGGTAGTAGCCCTGGTCAGATATTCATTGCCCTTTGTGATCAACTCCCAGTTCCATGTGTTTCGATCCTGATCTGCCAGTAAAACGGCGTTTCCTTCATCATCGGTTCGGCTATCAATACGAGCCGCATGAAAGCACATCAGCGCCAAAACAGCATTAACCGAAGGAATCGATGTACGCTCATTGTCAGACAGTAGCTTACAGAGATACATAGCCTGGTTGAGTAAATCCTTTCGAATGGGCAATTCATTCGTAGATGACTGGTAGCCTTCGTTGAATAAGAGGTAAATGGAAGTTAATACTCCATTTAAACGCGGGATTAGATTCTCATTCTCGGGAAATGTTGGACTACTATTGTGCCTTCTGAAATATTCCTTGGCACGGTACAACCGTTTGGATATGGTTTGTTCTTTCACCATAAGTCCATATGCAATTTCTGCTGTACTAAACCCACATAACGTCTTCAGTATCAAAGTTATTTGACTTTCAACTGCGATGTCTGGTATACAGCAGGCAAACATCATACGCAGGAGGTTGTCTTCGATATCGTCCTCCTCCCAAAGTTTGTCCATCGTGTATTCCGCTGTATACCCTGACTCCAGGAGTTTCTTGTTCGAACTGTCGGTAATGTCTATGTCGCTTGTAAATCGCTTTTTTCGCAACTGATCTGTAGCCCTATTCTTGGCCACGGCATATAACCATGCCGAAGGGTTTTCCGGAATTCCGTTTAACGACCAATTCTGAAGCGCTCTGGAAAAGGTATCCTGAACCACATCCTCCGCCAAATCAATATTGGCCATACCGAATATTTTGGTAAGCACCGCACGAATCTTACCCGATTCATGCCGAAACAGGTCGTCAATAAGTTGCGTTGAATGATGTGCCTGATGCAATGTCTAGTGCTCTAACACAAACTTAAGCTTTTTGAGGTCCTTGTTATTCGCACTGCGCATCATTATGGACATAAACGGTTGGAACATCTTCGAAAAACCCGTTGGAACTCCTGTATTGGTTAAATACATCCGGGTTTGATTTTCATCGATCACCTCCCATCTATACGTTGTTTTCATCGGAAAAGGTCCGTCCGACGTTTCCATCACAAATAATTCGCTGGTCCAGTCCGTGATTTTATACGTATAATACAATTGTCGACCCATGAAATGGGCAACAAACGCAATTTGACTCCCAATGCGCATCGGGCGTTCCGTCTTTAGTTCTACCGATTTAA
>DIYD01000068.1 GCA_002428905.1 Bacteroidetes bacterium UBA6063
GAACAAGGCACCGTACAGCCCGACATACCAGAGAACTTCTGGAGGCTTGGAGAAGCGCAAGCAACACGCGACGAGCAGGACGAAGAACAATTCCAACATATGGTACCAGCATACCTGGAAGCATTGAAGGGTATTCAACGCGGTGATTCAACAACGCATTATTACGTTAAGTCTATACAAGCCTGCAAATCGTGTCATTCGGTGTACTGCGGAGGCCCAATGTCCGTAATTAAGACGTTAGACCTCCAGCAATAAACCTTAGGGTTGAATTAAACTTATTTTTCGTGTGATGAATCCTTTGTTGGTTTCGATCTTCACGGTATAATATCCGGTTACCGGATGTTGAATTAATATCTGCGTTTCGTTCGCCTGTTTTCCTTCATGACTGATCAGTACTTCCCGGCCTATTGCATCCAATACCTGAATGCTTTTGATGGTTAAATCGTTGTCGGTTTCTATGTGAAGTACACCATTACTTGGGTTCGGATATATTCGAGCTTTGCGCTGGAGCTCCGAAATACTACCCGATGTGTCTTTACGCACTACTACTACTTCATGAATGATCGACACCCAGGAATCGGGCGTTGAATCGGGGTAGATTCGCGCACACACTGCCGGAGAACCGGGCACTTCGTCTTCCATGGTCAAATACAAATTGTAAACACCCGAATCGTTGTACGTATGCTTAAAACTTGGGCCAGTAACGTTGGATATGGTTCCATCCCCCCAGTTCATAACAAAGGACGGATTAATCTGTGGTGTCTTACTTAAATTCCGCAATTCGAGTATGTCGCCTTCATAAATGATTGCTGTATCCGTAACATTCCATTGCGCATTCTGTGCAAAATCAAACGACGGCTGTGGTCCAGGCAAAAAGACCTGCTTCTCGACACTATCTTCACACCCTAATACCGTGAGGGCTTTAAGTTTGATGCGATACCAGCCATAGTTTCGATAGGAATGGGTAGGGTCTTTCAAAATCGATCTTGGACTACCATCATCAAAACTCCATTCGTACCAGGTTACACTATCGACACCATCCTTAGCATATAGCATTTTGCTCGAATCGTAAAACTGGATTGTAGGGTTACATTGATCATTGGATTGCTCAACCCTGAAATTGGCTCTTACACCAGTTGCATTAATGTTAACATAAGCCGTATCCATACAACCAATGGAATCTTTGGTAATGAAGGTAGCTACATATTCCCCTGGTTCATCGTATTGATGGTAAAACGTGATGTTACGCTTAGGGTTTAACCCATCGGTACTATCCCAATCAACGCTCTTGGTTTCAAGAGTCCCGTTTGCAAAGCGAACAGGGTCTTCCCAGAACTTTCTCGGATCGATTGGATAAAACCATGGATAAGCATCATCTCCCAACTGCCAGTAGCGTACCGAGTCGTATAATTCCGCTGTTTGCTTATGACACACCGCATCCTGTACTAATTTAACATGATTGATGTAACCGACATTGACCAACCTGGCGTTGGTTCTCTGGCAACCATCTCGATTGTTCAGGTAAATTCCGGGCGTCATCGGTCCTTTAGACTGTATTATTACAGTATCCTTCTTAGTAGGATCATTTGGATCCAGGTGAATCTCTGGGTGGTTATAGCTAATCTTCCATACACCCGGTATAGTATCTGTACCATCAATCAACGTATCGAATCCTTGCAACGAATACGCCCTAAAATGAAGAATCTCTGCCACTTCAATCGAGTCGGTTTGTTTTTCGTTGATATACCTGTACCTCTTGTTCCCATGACGAACCACGTTCGCATCCTGATCGTAATACTCTGTTCGGATTGGTTTTAGGTCTAAACCTGTAGTATCAATACATCTACCTAGCGCTTTTTGCCAGCTTCGATCCTGCAACGGATTAAAACTTAAGTAACCGATGTTCTTGAAGTAGTTATCCAGCGTAATAATATCCGGTCGTTCATAAGTGGTTTCCCAATCTTTCACAATGGCAGTAACAATGGTATCCAGAGTTACGTCGCCATACAGGTCATCCAATGTATGACGTACCACATAGTTATAGCGCCAATCCTCTCCACTGTACTTCACATCGGCATCATTCCTTCCAACCACAGGTCCGTTGTACTCTTCGAGGTAATGAAAATCCTCATAATAACCGCTTAAGCGATCCTGATATCCGTTGTTGATTCTTAACGTTTGCAGGCCAAACTGATCTTCATTCTTCAATTTCAGATAGATATCTCCCCCTTTGCAGATGGCTTCTTTGTTCCCGATAATGTCAAAAGTGGCATCCATGCGATTGAAGGTCAATGCATTGGAATACCAGGCTGTATCTGTACATCCTAATGGCTGACCATTAAAATCAAGAGGACCATTCGCCACGACAACACCAAGAGTTATATCTCTCCGTGGCCCCTTCGACCAGTCACCTCCTAGCTCGCCTGAAGTGTATACCTTTACAAATCGATCGCCATAGGTGCCCGTAATGTCATACGGTAAGGTAAACGGAATAGGGGATCCGGGTGCAGGTGGTGCGCTAACGCTACCCGAATTGAATGCGACAAACTTGTCCTTCCCTTGCGCAGAATCGTAGTTTACCGCAAAGTACGATTGACTACCTGTGTTTAGGTCAAACTCAAGATAATACTGCGTTTTATTCCCATCAAACGGACAGGTAATACCACTTTCCAGGGTCATTCTCGATGCATCTGGCTTCGTCGTGACTATTAATACTTCATCTTCATCCGAAGCTAATGCTACGGTATCATCCAGGTACAACCTGGCTGTAAAGTTTTGCATATACTTCTCCATAAACAGTTTTCGGTGAAGTGCAGGGTCCGTTGTGTCTATTTCGGCCGAGTGGCAGTAATACGCTGAATCGAAATAGAAATACGTTAGGGTATCATTGGTCAAATAATGATCGTTGTAATACACCGTATCCCAATTCGGGTAGATGTGCTTTGGTTTCTCATCCAGGCTATAATTACAATTCTTTCCTATATTTAAATTCAACGCGGTAGATGTGGTACATTGTAAGGCGTATTTATCGCCAAAATCCCATAAACGGCGTACCTGAGTTCCCATGGTTCGGTTACTCAGGTGTTTCTGACTGGTGAGTGGTGTTTGATCTCCAGAACGTGTGTTTTCATTAAAATTAAACACATACCTTCTCTTACCATCTACGATAACCGTGGAGTCTTCGTTACCCGGTGTTGGATCATTGTGGTAAAACGTAGAATTATTTGTAAAACGAACTGTGTCTTTGGTAAAACACTGGTACTTTTCATTGAAATCTATGCGGTCAAAGGCTCGTTCTATTGTAGCAAGAGGGCCATACATAAGCACGGTGTCATACACTTGAACGTCACACGGTCCACTGACTATGCGAAGCGATATCATTTTGGGTCCAAGACTTGAATATTCGTGATTTGGTTCCCAATCGCGATTGCTATGATTACCTGGGCCTGATGTAGGGTCTCCAAAATTCCATAGAAAGCTAGCACCGGGTATTGGGCCTTTTTCCAACCTAAAACGCACAGTGCTCATTGAAGCCGGGAATGAATCGTTGGATGCGATAATTCTGGGATTGTCGAATTTAACATTGGTGGCGGCTTTCTTGAATGTATAGGAGGCTTTACATCCATGTTTAGAAGTCACCGAGAGTACAGCATCAAACGAACCTTCGGATTGATACGTGTAACAGATCACACCATCGTCATTCGCGCCCTTCCAGTAGTCCGTATTGGTACTGGAGTCACCAACAACCTTGTATCCATCACCAAAATCCCAGGTGAATTCAGCCACATCTTTTAAGGCTATATATTCTCGATTCTTCTTCTTCCAATTCACATAGGTATTGTTTGTAAAACAAGCCCTGGTTGAGTCGCATCGAACCGGTGCATTACTGTAAAAACTCACACCAATTCTGGGGTGAACCTGAACGGCTGTATCAATGTAGTGTTCCGTTACACATCCGTTGGCATCATGCAACTCCAATTTCAGATTAAATACGCCACCCTTTGGATCCAAAACCGAATGAGACACCGTATCTCCCTGGGAAGGATTTAGGTTTTCATACTTTCGACCATCACCAAACAAATGCCCAACGCGCTGTAATGTACTCCCAGGAGCAGCTGAGCTGCTATCAATAAAGACAAATCGATTATCGTTGAAACATTGTGCTCTTGGTGTGATGCGGATGAGGTTTGGTATTGGACTCTGTTTTATTACTATGGTAAGAGGTTTGGTGCAATTACCCGCCCCCCCTGTAGCCATAAGTGTGACCTTATACGTTCCTGCACTTTTAAATGCATATACAGGGTCTCTGTCGTTTGATGTGGCGATCAGGGTTCCTGATGCATCCTCGAACTCCCATAAATAGGAAGTAAAACCGGGTGCATTGGCTTTAAAGGCTACGCCCTGGTTGGTGCATTCATTGCCCTGAACATAGGTGGGGTTACATATCTGAGCTTTGGTAATTTGGGATAATACGATAAGACCGGAGAGACATAAAAGTCTGATTAGGTTGTTCATTTAGACTAGTTTTAAGTTAACAGTGATCAAATGTAAGACACTATCAGGAATTGTTTGGTTGCTTGAAACCAATTTATTTTTTGGCCCGAACCATGCGCGACTTGCCCTGAAGATCGAGATGGATTTCAACGTTTTGATAATTCATGGATTCTAATAATACCTGAGTGTCGTCAGCGAGATCCTCATGTATTTCGAAATACAGGTATCCTTCTTTTTTCAGATTACCCAGGGCATATTCCGCTATGGCCCGGTAGAAAAGCAGTGGATCTTCATCAGCTACAAATAGGGCCAAATGAGGTTCATAGTCCAGCACATTTGAGGCCATGTCGTCCTTGTCGGAGGCCAACACATATGGCGGATTGCTCACTATGATATCCAATGGAGGCTGATACTCGGTTACAGGGCTTAGTATATCCTCATAATAAAACTGCACTTCACTTAAGCGCAGCAGCTCTCGTGCATTTTTACGAGCCACGACTAAAGCATCATTCGAAACATCACACGCAGAGATATGCCAGGACGGTCTTTTACGCGCCAATGCAATCGGAATAATTCCACTTCCCGTACCAATGTCAAGGACTCGTAAAGGCTCTTTGCTATGGTTAGACAAAATCCATTGCACCAATTCCTCAGTTTCCGGACGAGGTATAAGAACATGTGGATTCACGTAAAACACATCATCCAAAAAAACGGCCTGCTCTGTGATGTACTGAATCGGTTCATTCCGCTTCAAGCGCTGAATAGATTCAAGCATCTCCGCCTGTTGAGTCTCTGTTAAAACGTACTCGCGTTGAAGGATGGCTTCCGTTCGTGTTAACCCCGTAGCCCAAAGAACCATACGGTAAAACAAGTGCTGCACTTCGCGTTCGTTGTATACATCAGACAATTCGTTTTCGAAATGCGTTTTTATGGCCCTTAAAGTTGAATACATTTGTGGTCAAAATACGATCAATTGTCCGACAACATCAATAAAAAATACATGAAACGTTGTTTGTCGCTTGCGGCAAAATCCAAACCGCATGTACACCCAAATCCAATGGTTGGGTCGGTTATCGTATATGAAGATCGAATTATTGGCGAAGGCTTTCACACTGCTTACGGACAACCACATGCAGAAGTTGAAGCCATTCGGTCCGTTCAGGATGCTAATTTACTAAAAAACAGCATCTTATATGTTAATCTGGAGCCATGCAGTCATGTTGGAAAGACGCCCCCATGTGCCGACTTAATTATAAAACACCGTATTCCGCGGGTGGTGATTGCTAATACGGATCCGCACGAAAAAGTTGCGGGTAAAGGTATCGCGAAACTGATGAACGCTGGTATTGATGTTACTACTGGAGTACTTTCACAGGAAGGTCGAGCGCTTAACCGTGCATTCTTCACGCTTCATGAAAAGAAACGGCCTTATGTTTTACTCAAATGGGCGGAAACCAGTGATGGGTTTATTGGTCGGCCTAAAGATGACACCACTTCATCAAGGCAAATCAGCACCTCTTTAACCGCACGTTATACGCACCAGTTGCGCGCTGAGAGTGGCGCAATTTTGGTCGGCACCACAACGGCTATTCGCGACAATCCCGGTCTTACAACCCGACACGCCGAAGGAAGAAACCCCATTCGCGTTGTTCTTGATCTCAAGAGTCAGATACCTGCGTCACACCAGCTATTTAATACGGAGGCAGATACGCTCATAATCGGCCCAAAACGTGAAGGTGTAAATGCCTCGTTTTTAGAACCGGATACAGATAATCTATTGCAGTCGGTATTACATCATCTATACACAAAAGGCGTAAGCCAACTTCTTGTTGAGGGCGGCGCGAAAGTACTGCAGCAGTTTATCGATGCGTCATTATGGGATGAAGCCATTACGATCAAAGCACAGGTAAAATGGAACGCGGGAGTGGAAGCACCAAAACTCGCCAAGCAAGCAATGAATTCGTTCTCTCTTGGAAGCGATCAGGTATTAATGTACAGGAATTCATGATCTTTCTATTGTTAAGCATATTGTCTTCGTCCATCATTAATATGGTGTTTCGCTATTTCCCTAAATACCATGTGGATAATCAACAGGCAATTGCCGTAAATTACTGGACCTGTGTATTAACCGGTCTGATTTTTTCCAATGCCTTACCACATCTGTCTGTAGAGCTTTATGAAAACGACTGGGCCAGGATCACTTTTGGTTTAGGCCTGCTCTTTATTGCCGTATTCTTTGGTATGGCGGTAACAGCACAAAAATTCGGCATTAGCGTATCTGTTATTGCAGCTAAGATGGGCGTTGTTTTCCCCGTGTTATTCGCCTTCATTTACCTGAAAGAATCGCTGACTTCTTATTTGGTACTTGGTATCTTATTGAGTTTAGCCAGTGTATATTTCGTCAGTCAAAAAGACCGCACAGAGATCAAGCTTTCTTCCAAAAAATGGGTCATGTTGTTGCCTGCATTGGTATTACTGGGTAGCGGAGTGATTGATCTTACGCTGAAAATCATCGAATTAGACGTAGGCGACATCCCTGTAGAAGTACCAACCATTATGATCTTTTTCTCTGCGGCTATTTTTGGTACCATTGTGACCATAGCCAGGCACCTGACTGGAAATGCCAGCTTTCACTGGAACAACGTAATTGGAGGTATTGCCCTGGGTGTTCCCAATTATTTTAGCATTTACTTTCTGTTCAAAGCCTTGCAATCCGATTTGTTGAATACTTCTCAGGTATATCCGTTGAACAATATGGGTATTGTTGTGCTGTCGACCCTGTTATCGATATTGATTTTCAGAGAACATCTCAACCGAAAAAACATCATAGGTATTGTAATGGCTTTACTCGCCATTGTCTTCATTAGTTGGCCCATTTGATTACAGAAATAACATATCGAACGATTCAGAGGAGTGCTGAGGTTTTACATCGCGACAGGGGCTCAAAGTTTTGGGGTTATGCCTTTGAAGTAAACTCCAAAGCAGAAGCAAAAGCTCAAATTGATTCGCTCTGGGAGCGCTATCCGGATGCAACACATGTGTGTTATGCATACATCATCGGGTTGAAGTCAGATGCATACCGGGCAAACGATGATGGTGAGCCAAGCAATTCGGCTGGTCAGCCAATATTACGTGAAATCAAATCTGCCGGATTGACAAACACACTGGTTGCAGTGGTGCGCTATTTCGGCGGTAAAAAACTTGGTGTTCCTGGACTGATTGACGCTTACGGCACAACGGCCAGGTTAGTGCTCGAGGCATCTGGTAATCAGACTCGAATTCCTGAGAAACGGGCTTATTTGAGAGAACTACAAGGACGTGACTATCTGGTGTATGAATATGCCAATCGAGTGAAATTCGACATTGTATCCCCACCACACAAACCAGGTGGTTATTTTACCATTAAATGTGCTTTACATAGCTTTGAGCCGTTGGTTAATTCATTTAGATCATTACCCAATTTTGAACTTACAGACAAGCTAAACTCCTGAGTTCGTTGTATCTTTACCGTAATGAAAAAATGGATGTTTTTGATGGTTCTGGGAGGTTTGTACTTCACAAGTGCAGCTCAAGAAGTTACGCACTACCATTCGGAGGTGATTATCACTCCAAGCAGAACATACACCATCCCTGGTCGTATCGAAAACACTGAGAACGTAAAGGAATTCCTAAGGCTTAATCATGCCATACTGGGGCAAGCAGACTATGAGGTAGTTGAGACAGATGTACGCACGAGTTTGACCGGTGTGCACTATACGTTTGATGTGTATTACAAGGGCATTCCAATGCACGAAACACAGTTGAGGCTACACACAACAAAAGATGGTGACGTGCTACTGGTAACCGATAACACGACTGAAGTTACAAATTCAACCTATATCCAGATCACCCAAGATAAATCGTACA
>DIYD01000005.1 GCA_002428905.1 Bacteroidetes bacterium UBA6063
GATACACAACCTAAGGCCAGAAGCGGGTTAACCGACAGTACCAGACCGAGCAGCGTAGCGATGCCCTTGCCTCCTTTAAACCCAGCCAAAATGGGGAACAGGTGACCAACCACCGCCAGAACACCCAGTGCAATCTTCACACTTATCAAAGACCCAAACCAGTCTTCTTCAGGCAGTAAGTAAACCAAATTAGCGGCGGTAAACCCCTTGAATATGTCCATCAGTAACACCACCGTACCAGCTTTTTTACCCAGAACTCTAAATGTGTTGGTCGCGCCGGCATTCATACTTCCATGTTCGCGAACATCTACACCATAGAAGGATCTTCCCACCAATACAGCAGAAGGTATTGAGCCCAATAAATAGGCGAACAACAAGGACAGTATTGCAGTAAGCGTCATTATTCTTCCAGCGAATCAATTAGATCAATGTGCCGTGTAACCTTTAATGGAGAGCCCGGACGAACGGTATAACCTCTTTCGTTTACCTTGCCAGCACGTTGACGCAGGAACAAATTAAAATCTTTATCGGTAGAATACACAAATAAGTTACCACGCTGGTACTCAAAGTAGAAGTAGTCGTACTTGCTCAATTCGAAGTACAAGACCATGCGCGTTCCGCTTCTGCGTTTTTCAATTAAGATACGGGCATTGAGCGCCTTCTTCAGTTGCTTGCCATGGATGGTTGCCACCTTAATTGGCTGCGCTGAAACAAAGGCCTTCATCGTATGCGAGTAATAGAACTCCATATCGGTGATTAGGAAGTCTTTGTCAAGATCTCCAACCTGTCTGAACTCACCAATCACTTCCAGGTCTTTGATCACCTTGTCATAGTTCTTTTCCGGAACCAATTCCGAAAGGTTTCGTTTTATATCTTCTGTTTCAATCGGGAAACGTGGAGCATCATCCGCTTTTTCATCGATCAACTCGTGCATCCTGGTCCAGCACTCTTCCGGTAATTTCATATCGAGCGCCATCATCACATTCATGGTGAAAGTTGAATCATCGGCTGCCTTATTGGCTCTACCCACAGTAATAGCGTTGAAATTTTCGTGCAGATCCAGACCAAAATCAAATACGCCTTCCGCCATAATATGACCAGAAACATCGTCAAACGTCATCATGTTGCCTCTTAAACCACCATCTATAACCTTGGCGCTATCGCCTACCACGAACTTTTTGTCTATTTCATCGTAGAAGAACACCCCTGTATCTATACTAATGCTCTGATCTGTAAACGAAGACTTGGTTCCAAAGAAACTTGAGTAAACGTTTATACTGTCTACCGGAGACAGGTTTAATCCCATCGATAGCTTGCGTCGATCTTTGTTTCTTGGCTCTCTTGCATCCACAATTACGTTGTTTGGATCGGGTTGATCCAGGTAACGGAACCACTGACTTGTGATGCCTTCAAATGTATGAATGGGTATAACATAGCCTTTAAACGAAAGATGCTCTTCCTTACTCTTTAAGTCGGCGGTGCCCTTGAATCCGATTTTCGGACTCACAGTAAAGTCTATCGAATCGGCGATATAACCGCTGGCCTGAATCGTAGAAGTATCGTTTAATACCCGCATCTTATCAAAGAATATGACCTGCCCGGTTTTGTGCTTGTCTTTGTAGACATAATACCCGTTACCGGCAATGTCTAAACGTCCGTTAATAAACAACTTACAGTCGTACAGTTCATGGAACTTGTTTTCTCTATTGGCCAGTAATTTCGCCTTCTCAAGTGGTCGGATGGCTGCATCTTTCTCAATGGTTACCTTACCATCGGCAGGGAATACTCTAGAATCAGCAATATCTATGTACGGTACTTCTTCTGTGTAAATAATCCCCGTATTCATGTCAAACAGGGCTTTGGTGCTTTGGAACTTCAAACCATGTTGAGCAGGGTTCTGCGACACAAACAGGTATTCCTCTGATTTCTGACGACCCGTAGGAGTAAGTAAAATTGTCTTCTTATCCATGTCCCACTTAAACTCATCCAGTGTAGAAGCGAACTGGTTGTAAGGGAATTGAGTAAGATGGCCCAGTTCATTCGCACGGAAGTCTCCGGTGCGTTTTTCAAAGTCGATATGTGAGTTCACATTCGTAGATACAAAGGATATTTTCCCCTCATCGATGTCGCCAATTCGAATACTGGAAACGTCCGCATCGGCATGAATGGTGTTGAACGTCATGTAATTCGATGCCAACACAGCATTATCCCAGCGCAACTCACCGTCACCCGATAACTGATTTGGTGTTTGTAAGAGATTTCCTTCAAAGACCTGACCATCATCAAATAAATCAACGTCATGCCCATTCGTATTGATGTACATCTTGTCTTCTTTAGGCAACCAATGGGTTTTAACATCACTTGCCAGCAAGGTCGGGTATTTGGTGTTTTTATCTATCCGGTATTCATCAACTTCCGCATTCGTAGAATCTGGCATCATGACAATCTTAGACGACTTCATTTTAGCCCCTTCATAATCAATTTCTCCTTTTGCCCAGAAGCCTTCTTCACTCATGCTGATGTCAATTTCACCATGTCCCTTACCTCCATACATGGGGTAACCACCAGGTGGGTTGGCCTTTGTAAATCCTAAGGAATAATCCTTCATGATGGACGCCTCATAACGGAACTCGGGTAAAATGCCACCTGAGACAAAGCTTCCCGGGAATTTCAAACCAGCAATTGTAAAGTTATCCAGGCTGTCGATTTCGAATGGGTCGACTTCAAACCGGAACTCATCTTTTTTATACGCACCATTGAAGATACTCTTCTTGTCGTATGCGATGACCGAAGGTGCCCTACTCTCAAATTTGGGATACTCCGGATACTCGGTAAGTCCAGACTTATTATTCGGCTTATCGATGTACAGCGTACCGTTGATATCGCGCAACACCGATTTCACCGGAATAAGGAATCGTTGGTTAATCGTATCTGGGAACCACAGCTTCAGCGAATCAATCTTTTCGCAATTCACCGTAAAATTCTCATAGCTAAAGTCGAAGTTCTCCCCAAACAAATCAAAACGACCGGCAGTAATCTTGCCATTGAACAGCATTCTTCTGTTGTTCTTAATCGTTAGAATTTGTTCACGCGGATAAGCCAGTACATATTGTGAATCGCTAAACTGAAACGCGCGCACACCCTGTACCTTCAAATCGTAGTTCACCAGATTTAATGTGGCGTTTGGACGGACTGCAATTACTGAGCTGAATCGAAGTACGTCATAGTCCGCCAGTTTCAAGTAGTTTTTATAATAGTTTAAGAGTTTCTCTTTGATCTCAATTTCTTCTGTTTTGGTATCGTAATAGATGAAACCTTCGTCAGCCAACCCAATGACCTGTGGGTAAAGGTTCTCCTTTTTTGACCCAAGGAAATTGGCGTAATCCGACAGCTTCAAGTTCAACGAACGCGTCATTACGTGGTATTTATATAAGCGTTCTATCGGGTGATAGCGCATCATGTTTCCTCGTGTAATTTTCTCGTAGTTGTACTCTTTGAAATAATTCTTCGAAAGAATAAGCGCTCGTTCCTCATCATTGATCATGTCAAAGTCCATTTTCGGCTCTTCCATTTTCCAAATGATTCGATCTACCTGAATTTCGAGATTGTGGTCCGTATCAAAGAAAGGGGCTTGTTCGATACCTTTTTGCCCTCTGCGCAGTGTGAGTTTTTTCTCACCTCGATCGAAGGTTAAACGTACTCTTGGGTGATAAATATCGCCACTGTCCGGGTAAATCGTTGCTTCAGTTTCCAGGGAGTGAATTTTACCCTCAGACATCGTGAAAATATCGGCCTCTGCCAATACCGTTAATTTGCCCTCATAATAGAACTCAAATATTGCCTTTCTGTCTTTACTCCCCCGACCTTGTATTCGGTTTCCATCCATGGCAAATCCCCCTTTGAAAATGATGTCCCCGTCCTTAAAACCGTTCAAGGCAAGGTCATCGCTAAACGCCACAAACTTGGGATACCGAGAGTCTTCAAAGTCATCGCCCTTGCGGTGTAAGGTTCGCGCTGAAACACGGTCTTCATAACTTCCTAGAATCTCACCATCGATAATGCCCTGGTACTGAAACTTAACGGTATCCACCTCAAAACCAGGCTTGGTCACGTCTACTTCATACGAATCCATTGTAGCGAATACACCTTTTGGAGAGAGACCTACACGCTCCCAGTCCACCATACCTTTAGAACCTTTCCAGTGCTCTTTAAGTATGTTGTACTTACCTGTTGTAGCACGTACAATCAAACTGTCATCAGGTCCCTTACAGATTAAATCAATATTTACTAGATTCAGGTACACATCGTTGCCCGCAAACTCAAACTTGTAATCTGTATTGTTGAATTTCCAGGTTTTACCTGGTGCTGTATATAGAATGTGACTTTTGAATATGTTGTAGGATGTCTCTAATACCTTTAAGTAAGATCGTCTGTTCTTTTTGATTAGTTTGTACTCGTTCAACAACCAATTGTCGAACTTTTCTTCCGATACCTTAGCACTTGAATCTTTGGCTGCTGTAAGTGTTCGCATATACAATTCAAAATCGGGCTTGATCTTGAATTTCTTTAATGCCATGTACTCGGCTAATCGAATGACCAATCCTTCCTGATCTTCGGTGTATACCCCACTCTCCCATTGAAGCTTAAAGGCTTCATAGGTTTCTTCCACTTGTTTGTCTTTCAGTTTCTTAACATGTGCTCCAAGTTCATTGATGAAAATCGATGGGTCTTTACTAAATCCCTTGGTTTGGGCATTTACCTGATGACTCAGGAATAAACCCAGAACAACAAAAAGTGTTCGTATTATATGCTTGCTCCAATTAAGCTTCATTCGTTTTAATCCAGTTTTCTATACATCAAACATTCCCAATCTCCTTTCGAAATGTTTCTTTCCAGCGTAAATCCAAGTTCTGTGACCAACTGATTCACTTCCTTCATATCAAAATTCAAAAATCCTGCCAATACCAATTCACCACCAGTAGATACATGATTGGCCAGGTGAGGTAAAAGGCTTACATTGATATTTTTTGTGATGTTGGATAAGACCACGTCGTACTTCTTGTCGGGAATGGCTTCAAAGCTGCCTTCCAGAAAAGTAACGTCAGCGCCTTCATTATATTTCAGGTTATCAATGGCGTTTTCCACCGAGTTTCTGTCGTAGTCGATACCATCGGCCTGTATAGCGCCCATTTTTCGTGCTAAAAACGCCAAAACACCAGTACCCGTGCCCATGTCCAGCACTGTTGAATTATTTAGGTCCATGGTCAACATCATCTCGATCATGAGCTGCGTTGTTTCATGATGACCGGTACCGAATGACATTTGAGGTTGTATGACTACTTCATAATCGACGTTCGGATTGGTGTCGTGAAATGGAGATCGCACAAATACTCGATCATCTACAAGGATGGGATCATAGTTCTTCTCCCACTCTTCGTTCCAGTTCTTTTGAGCCATATCCTGAACGGAGAAACTATTTTCCATGTTGTACTCCGCCAGCATATCATACAACTGTTTGTGCTCAAATTGGTCCTTAACGATGTAAGCGACGAGTTCATTGCCCTTATCCCAGATACCATCGTACCCAAGTTCTGTAAGGCGCGCAATAATGATGTCTTTTCGCTCATCCAGTAGTGGAATCGCTACTTCAGTGTACTGCTCCATAAATCAGAGCAATAATAGAATGCTTGCAGGTTATAACATCAACACGTTAGGTATTTGTCGATAAAATTTAACGCTGATTTAAGATAATATGCTTCGCATAGACCTGTTGATCACCAAACACCTTAACCACATAGATTCCTGACTTCAGTCCTTTAGTTCTAAGATCCAGATCAAGGTTACTGGTTGCTCCAACCGGACTACATTCATATACCACTCTGCCTTGCATATCAGTGAATTCCAATCCATAAATCAGGTCGTTCTCCAACTGAATATGAAGCAAACCGGTTGAAGGGTTCGGGTACAAATTAACGTGTTCACGATTTACGTCATCTACCGATGCAGAATTGATTACAATAGGCTGTGTAACCGTATCGATACAATTGAACGGCGATACAACGATCAACGAAACATTGTAGGTTCTATCTTCATAGAAATGACGTGTTACATCGGTACCCATTAAAGTATCTCCACCATCGTCAAATTCCCATATGTAATCGCCCTGGTTAATGAGTTTCGAAGCAAAGATTGCGTCTCTCCAGGTCACGGAATAATTGTAGCTCGCATCTGGCATCAGTCGCCATTTTACTTTATGCTCGACCTTAGGTAGATTACACCCTTTATTCTCAACCGCATACCAATAGGTTTTGTCTCCGGTAAATGGAGGCGTTACAAATGTCTGTCCACGACCAATCTCATTTTTGCCGGTAGAATCATACCATACAACTTCTCCCACATCCACGTTTACGGTTAAGTCTGGCACTGTACCATCACATGCTTGATTATCAAGAGATTGACTTGTTACATTACCAAATGGAATGGCCTCATACGACCACATATGGCGTATTGTATCTCTACAGCCATCCTCATAGGGTTCCAGATAGTATTTCATGCTTTGATGCACCATGTTAAAGGTACGTTGTTTACCCATATACTCGGCTGTTCCACTCGTTGGGTCTGGATACCAGTCAATATTGCCATGTAACTGCATTAAGTCGAAGTTAACATCCTCACCGATACAGGCAGACATGTCTTTCAAACCGGTTAATTCCGGAAAATGATTTACTACAACTTTTATAGGAAGTCGACTACTCGCACACTTCCCATCGTGATCATCTACATAACGATAAAAGACTCCACGTGTATCCGGACTGAAAGTAAGTGTATTTCCGGTACCTACAGGAGATCCACCCGCAGCTACATCAAACCATCGCAGTGTATTCACACCGTTTGCGCTTAATGTAATATCACCATCGATCAAACAGATGGCAGTATCATTCGACACGATCGGGTCTTTTGGTGCCGTAGTGCTATTTACAAAAGCCCGAACTTTTACACGACCAGGGTGCGTGCATTGTCCGTTGATAGACTTTGCATAGAAGAACGTATCATTCTTTAGAGGTCCTACCTGGAAAAAATCTCCAGCATGGATGGAAACCAACGTGGTAGAATCTTCGTACCAACGTGTTGAACCTGCCGAGCTCTTAGCCACCAGGTTAGCAAGAGAATTAAAACATACCGAATCGTCTTTAATCTCGGGCAGTTTTGGAGTCTCAATTACCGTTGTTATCCAGCGCTTGCGTTTCGTCTTGCATTGTTCGTTAATACCCTCTACCCACAGTGTATCATTTTCGTCTAGTACCGGAGTTTCATAATCCGGGTTACGACTAATCGGGTTGAGGTGATGTTCCTTTTTGTACCAGGCAACATCAGCATTTACATCTGCCATGATCAGGTTGGTGTTTCCCGAACAAATGACATTATCGGCCGTAAGTTGTACCTCATTTGGTTGATAATACACCCATTTCTCCGTTGTATCCGTGCATTGACCACCACCACGGAAATGGAATGACGTACTTATCATCCGAATTTTGCGATTACTTGGGGTTGTGAATTTCGTTCCACCCTGCACTTCATTTACATTGAAGTAGCCCAGGCCTTTGTCCCATCGATGACAGAACCGGTCGTACCCAAAGAAGCTATATCGATTATACATCTTACTGAAATAGAATGGTGAAGATGTATTTTGAAAGTAGATGGAATCTTTCACGTCATAACAGTCGGTAAACTTGAAGTCGTTATAGATCTCATAACTAACATGAGGTTCAAGAAGAATATCGCAATCAAGCACCACACCTCCAATGTTTAGTGCCAGACAGTTATACCATCTTCCACCCACCGTACCACAAGCCACGTTCTCTCCCCGACCATCGCTGTCGGTGTAGCTGTTTACTCCAACAGACGCTCTGGTTGTATCATTACTCGTAATTACTACAACATATGGTTTACTCACAGTGTAGGGTTTAAACGAAGCATGTTTTTGAAGGGTCGCTAAACTTCCACCACCAAAAGTGGTATCAATAACAACTGTATCTGACCGTAATGGTGGACCGGTAGGCAAACTATCTGCACCGGCTTCATACAATTCGCAAAAAAGTGTTACTGTGGTTGAACCCGAATTTCCTCCGACCCATGCATAAAAATCAAAACCGGAAACGGTTACATCACCGGGTGTTTCATAGAACTGACCAACACGATAGCCTCGTGAGACATTTACCGCGGTAAGGCTGGTTGCCTTAAAACGACCATATTCCAGTGTATCACCAGAACAATCTTTCGCATCACCGGCGGCTTTGCCATGCTTACCGTTGTTATTAGCAATTAAATCATCAATTAGGGTGACACCAGGCGAGGTGAACTGACCAAAAGAACAAAAAGAAAACAACAGCGAAGCGAGTAGAGTAAACGTTTTTTTCATAGGCAAATGCGAATTACCAAAAAGGCGAATTCGCGTAAATTTACGAAAAAATGTGGTTGACCGTATGTCAAATCAGTGTTCGTGGTATAAGAACCAGTAAGAATGATATTAAGATGAAGTTGAAGTTGAACTCGAAGTTGAAGCTGAACCAGGATCAGCCGAGATATGTTCGACTTATTCGATTCTTTTGAATTCCGCGTTAGCGAATAAACACCAGTTAGCTTTAAATGGTTTAAGACAAGAAGAGTGGTAAATACCCAATATCAATGGTAAATTCAATATCAATGGTAAATTCAATATCAATGGTAAATTCAATATCAATGACAAGTTCAAGATCAATGGCAAGTTCAATATAAAATTGAATAGTAATGTGTGTCTAGTGGGATTTTATAAGCGGAAAAGTATAGAGAGTTACAGGTGGGTCAGGCGATACGTTATCATCCGTGAAGAAGTATCGATCTGGACATAGGTGATTTCACCGTGGTGCAATTCTCTATTCCGGTTAAACTCAAAACCAGTTCTGGAACTGGTCCAGCCAAGTGTTGAACCGAAAGAATCTGATGCTAAAATCGCGTGAGTGATTGAAGTCATATTGGCACGACTTACTTTAACCACTTTTTTCATGAAGTAGTCTGAGTCGAAGGCAGATGGAGAATGTATTAGTCTACTTTCATGGGATTGGTAGAAAAAAGAAATCTGAATCCCCGTACTTATCCTCAATTTTTTTTGAAAGCTTAAACGCCCTGCAACTGTTCCGAAAAGATGGAACAATAACCAGCATATCAATACCAACCGACCAAGCTTCAATAACCTCTTCACTACCGTGGGCCAAAATCGACTATTATTCATTCCTGCACAGTATTAACGTTTGAATATCAACTAGTTACTTCCATTTCTTCTGCACCAAACAGCACTTCAAACGGGCGTACAAAACGTTCATTTTTTGAATAAATGGCAAACACAATGGTACTGAACTGATTCTTGTACTCCGACTCTATCACTTCATAAAAGTACCGCGCTATCTTATCCGGGTCATTCTTAAATACACCACATCCCCAGGCACCAAGTACGATGGCTCGATGACCATTCGTTGCTGCAATGCTTAAGACCTTGGCAATCCGGCGTTTCATGACCTCAGGTACTGTATGAATCATATTCGTTTCACGCTGTGCTACAACACCATAATTGACCGCGGGTGCTGTGATGATTGAACACAACACCGGCTCCTCCAGATTACTTCCAGCTTCGTCTTTAATGATGGGTATATCCGGACTGTAAATCATATAATCGGTATACATGCACGACTTCGTCTTTCGATTTACATCATAGTACTCCTCCGCTGCCAGCAAGGTTGGAAACAATCCGGTTGCCCGAGCAATGCTTTCTTCCTGAGCCTGACTTCCACCAAGGAAACCTCCCCCGGGGTTCTTAGCTGATGCAAAATTTAACGCAACCACGCGGTTCTCTCCTTTTTGTGCCAATGTTCGAACAGCATCCAGCGTTGTACTTCGGACCACAGAACAAGTGGCAGGTGGTGCCAAGGAGACAGGCAATTCCTGAAGCAGCATTTGATCTGTTTCCTCCGGTCGGTATAATTTCGTATGCCCGACTGCATTGTGCTGAAGTTCGGCTATACTTATCTTTTTGCCTCTGCCATTGATATAGAATCCCTGGTCTAAAATATGCAGTGTATCCTGTGCAATGTGTTTTCTGTTATCTCTACTCATAATTAGTTTTTTTACGTTGTGAAATGATTTGGTTATGGTTTGTCTTGTGTCTTTCTATTTCTTTTCAGGACATGGTTAGTCCGAACTTCTGAACTCAGAAATCACCTCAATGAAGCCGACAATATTTCGGTTAAACTCGTCCAGCTCTTCCGACGGCACCCATAATTCATTGTGTATGGCACCTCCTACGTTTTGAACCGTGTAGCGCGAAGCAAATTGAGCGTCCACCTCAAATTTAGTCACATAGCCCACACCATATGCAGGTACATTCCATTGTTCCGTAATTTGAGTTGCATACGCTTCATTCATCACCGGATAAAAGATGGGTTGTTCTGGCAAACGTGGTGGAAATGCCTTGAATTCAAGATCTTTAATCAAATCGAGTTCCTTGTCGTTTACAGGTCTGTACAATGTTATTGTTTGGTTTTTCATATCACATGAATTAATTAGCGTCAAAAATACACAATTTATCCCTTAAAATCCAACTCGGATTCCAAGCGAAAATCAGAATTCGCACAAAAACTACCCTCTTGGGTAATTAAGGTTGTTTAAGTAGAACAACTTGCCCTCCAAAATCGAACTATCAATTTATCAATGTGTATACTTGCACATGCGGTTAAAAGAAGTACTTCTATACAGTTCAATAGTTATTGTATTACTGGTAGTACTCAATCTCGTGCGATTCAACCTTTTCTTTATGGGCAATCGCAATGATATTCTTCTTGCCATAGGCGTCATTGTCTTACTTGCCGTTGGCGCTTTTGTGGGTCAGTGGTTTATCAAGCGAAAAGCTACGCGTTCTTTTGAGATCAACACGTCTAAATCACAATCCATTTTATCGAAGCGAGAACTGGAAGTGTTGCACTTATTGTCGCTCGGACATTCCAATCAGGAAATAGCGGACCAGTTGTTTGTATCCATTACAACAATTAAGACACACACCTCAAACATTTACCAGAAACTGGACGTCAAACGTCGAACACAAGCCGTACAAAAAGGCCTCGATTTGGGCTTAATCTCCCCTCCTACTTAAGTAGGATTTGCACAAAATCGTCCTTTCGTACGACGTTTACTGCCTATATTTCACCCAAATTCGCGGTGTAAACAATTGAAATATGAAAAAAGTAGTACTCCGATACGGACTTATGAGTGCAGTGTTTTCTGCCATAGTTTTTCCGATAAGCTGGATGTTTATCGGTGAAGAAACTCATTATACCATGGGCATGGTCATTGGCTTCTCGCTTATGATCATTGCGTTCTCAACCATCTTTTTTGCTGTAGCCCGGCAGCGTGAAAATCAAGGAGGGTCCATTTCGTTTTGGAGAGCCTTTGCTATTGGTATGATAATCACGTTAATGGCAACTGCGGTTTATGCCTCTTCCTGGGCCATATTAACTGAGGTAAAGCCTGAAATCATGGACTCGATTGTAAACATGGAAATTGATCGTGTTCGTGCCATGGATATTCCACAAGAAGAGCTGAACACCCGAATTGAAGAAACGACCTTAATGATGACCAGTTACAAGAACAACCTGGTCTACAGACTACTCATAACAACAACTGAAATCTTTCCGGTTGGCTTGCTAATCTCTCTTATTTCCGGACTGATTTTGTCCACCCTATTTAAGAAAAAAACACAACCCGTGTAAGTTAAAAAAACTAAAAACAGAAATATGAATCCGATAGTAAAAAATGTACTTGCCGTAATTGCCGGTTCGTTGCTAGGCATGGCAGCCAACATGGCCGTATTGGTGATTGGTATGGCATTAATTCCGCTTCCTGAAGGCGCTTCAATGGAAAACCTTGACGCCGCCATTCCAATGTTTGAATTAAAGCACTTTATCACACCGTTTCTGGCACATGCGATGAACGCATTTGTTGGAGCCTTTGTAGCCTATAAGATTGCTGCAAACAACAAAATGCTTGTTGCGATGATTACCGGCGTTCTGGTATTAATCGCCGGAATTCTCAATGTAATTGAATTACCGAGCACACCTACCTGGTTTATCGTGTTTGATTTGGTTCTGGCATATATTCCCGTTGCCTGGCTAGGTGCAAGACTGGCTCGCGGTAAAGCCCCTGCCCCCTCGGTTTAATCGAATAGCGGCATTGTTTATCTGTTGTCGCTCTTCCCCGAACGAAATCATCGGTGGGATAACCGATGATTTCAATATGTTTGCGTACTCAAATTTATACGTATGCTAATTCGAATATTATCCATTGCCATTTGCCTTTTGGTGAGCGCCGAGGTTTTCTCTCAGGACAAAATGCTTACCATGAAGGATGCAATAACAGGTTATCACCTGTATCCAAGAGGTTTAAACCAGCTTCAATGGGCCGATGACGATCATTATAGTTATCAAGATACCCTGAATGGAGAGAAAATTTTGAAACTTGTGCAAATTGACCGCACCAACAATGGCTTAACCAAAATCATTACACTGGACAATATTCAAAAAGCCGTGGTTGCCGCTGGTGGTGATAGTCTTAAGCGCATACCACGTGTACGCTGGACGAGTAACAATACCTTCCGTTTCTATCATAATCAGGCGTATTATCAGTACATGGTTGGTGAGCAAACTGCTTCCAAACTGATGGATTACCATCCGGGAGAAATGGGTCATGCCGATATTGAGTGGAAATCCAAAAACATATCCTATGTCAAAGACGATAACCTGTATGTGAACGACCACCAGATAACGAACGATGGAGGAAATGGCATCGTCTATGGCCAGTCGGTTCACCGTAGCGAATTTGGAATTACCCATGGTATGTTCTGGTCGGATCAGGGTGAAAAACTCGCGTTCTACCGTATGGATGAATCCATGGTAACGGAATACCCCTTGTACACATTGGGAGACAAGCCTGCCACGGCAAAAATGATCCGTTACCCAGTTTCAGGAGACCCTAGTCATCATGTTACGATAGGTGTCTATAACCCGGCCGACAAATCCGTAATTTATCTTAAAACAGGTGAACCTAAGGAGCAGTATCTTACCAATGTCTCCTGGGGACCAAATGCAAACTATGTATACATCGCTGTAGTTAATCGTGAACAAAACCACATGTGGTTGAAGCAATACGATGCAAAAACAGGCGATTTCGTTAAGACCCTTTTCGAAGAAACCAATGACAAATATGTAGAACCGGAACACGGTTTGACCTTTGTACCTGGGCAGGATGACCAGTTTGTATGGTGGAGTGAACGCGATGGATTCAACCATTTATATCTGTACAACACAGATGGAGAGCTTATTCGTCAACTCACTGAAGGTGATTGGGTGGTTACGCAGTTTCACGGATTTAGCGATGACGGCAAGCTATTCTTTATCAGCGGCACGAAGGAATCACCGATCAACCGTGACCTATATGCCGTTTCTTTCAAAAAAAGCAAGAAAATTACGCGTCTAACGCAAAACGAAGGAACACATCGAATTACTCCAAGTCCGAACAACGAGCGTTTCATTGATAACTTCAGCAGTACAATTACACCACGTGAAGTGCGTGTACTTTCAGAATCGGGGTCTTCTCTGGGCACTCTGAAGTCTTCGGGAAACACGTTAAAAGATTATAAGCTCGGCGCCATGACCATTGGCACGCTGAAAGCCAACGATGGCACCACAGATTTGTATTACCGCTTATTCAAACCTGTGGACTTTGATCCAAATAAGAAATATCCGGTAGTTGTTTATTTATACAACGGTCCACATGCACAGCTTGTGAATAATACCTGGTTAGGTGGAGCAAATTTGTGGTATCACTACATGGCACAACAAGGTTTTGTTGTATTCACCATAGACGGTAGAGGTTCGGCCAATCGCGGATTTGAGTTTGAAAGTGCTATACATCGTCAGGCTGGTACACTGGAAATGCAAGATCAACTTACCGGTGTTGAATTTCTTAAAGGTTTGCCCTGGGTAGACTCTAGCCGAATGGGCATTCATGGCTGGAGCTATGGTGGCTTCATGACCACATCGATGATGACACGTCAACCCGGCACCTTCAAAGTTGGGGTTGCCGGTGGTCCGGTTATCGACTGGGGCTATTACGAAATCATGTATACCGAGCGTTACATGGACACACCTGAAGAAAACCCTGAGGGATACAAAGCAAACAACCTGCTGAACTACGTAGATAAACTAGAAGGTAAGTTATTGATGATACACGGTGGTCAGGACGATGTAGTGCTATGGCAACACAGTCTAATGTACCTCAAAAAGAACATCAAGAGTGGGAACGCCAATTTAGATTACTTCGTTTATCCGCATCACCCGCATAATGTTGGCGGAATGGACCGGGTTCACCTCTACCAAAAGGTGACCGATTATTTAATGTTGTATTTGAAATAACCCGGGTATGAAACAAGTTTTTGCACTGCTATTATCCATAGGCAGCCTAGCTGCATTTGGTCAAAACGTTAATGGTTATGTGATCTACAATGCCAAGGGCAAGAAGGTGAGCTATGAAAAGATGGTTAAGTCGCTGAGCAAATCGAATGTAATCTTGTTTGGTGAATACCACAACAACCCCATCAGTCACTGGCTGGAGTTGGAAGTAACCAAAAGTTTGCATAACAATTTCAACCTTACACTAGGTGCTGAGATGATTGAACGAGACAATCACGACGAACTACAGTTATACCTGAAAGACAGCATTGACCAAAAAGGCCTTGACTCTATGGCACGCCTTTGGAACAACCATAAGACCGACTATAAACCCCTGGTTGACTTTGCCAAAGACTCTGGTTTGAATTTTATAGGCTGCAATATTCCAAGACGATACGCAAGCCTGGTGTACAAAAAGGATTTTGGCGCACTTGACACGCTATCTGCAGAAGAAAAATCCTGGATTGCCCCTCTCCCAATTCCATTTGATTCCAGTCTGTCGCAATATGTTGCCATGTTGGCTATGATGGGTGGACATGGCGGACCGACAATTGTTAAAGCCCAGGCAATCAAAGACGCTACCATGGCGCATTTCATCTTAGAGCATTATACAATCTCGGAGGAGAATAAATTCTTGCATTACAATGGGTCGTTTCACTCTGATTTCTACCAGGGAATTATGTGGTATTTACAGACCTATAGTCCGGGGATACAAGTTGGTACAATTGCAACAGTAAGTCAGGCCGACAATTCCAAATTGGATAAGTCTCATATCGGTCGTGCCGACTTCATTATCTGTGTGGATGAGGATATGACTACGACGTATTGATCAATTAAAGTTTTCTAAAATCGAACCACCCGAGGGTACAACTCCCTAAGACGTCGTTGTTCCAATTGATCAATTTGATTAAAACGCGCATCAAGCATTCGCAGGTATTTAATGTTTGACAAGGAATCGGGTAAGCTCGTCAGCTCATTGCTATAAATTGAAAGTACGTGCAAACTAATCAAATCGGAAAGTGATTCTGGCAATTGCTCAATGGCATTATTCCCCAGATACAACTCGTTTAATTTCATCGTTGTAAGCACAGGTGGAAACAGGTTAAAACGGTTATCGGATAACGTGAGTAAACGTAATTCTGTAAGTTGAGACATTGAAGACGGTAGTGCAGAAAGTACATTACTGGATGCAGACAGACGGAACAACCTACGCAACTCAGAAATGGCAGGTGGTAAGGTTTCGAGGTTGTTCCTGTCTAACCTAAGCGTTACAAGGTTGGTCAGCCCCATGATTTCTTCGACATCCACCAGGAGGTTACCTCGCATGTCCAGTAGTTCCAGCTTCCTCATTTTATTAAAACCCGATGGAATTTCACCAATTTGATTATGTGCAAGACTGAGCTCCTTTAGCTGAGGCATATTGCCAAAACCCACTGGTACCGTTTTAAGTGTGTTAGATCCGAGTTTAAGCGAGGTTAAACCTGGAAACGTGCCAAAACCTTCTGGCAATGTTGCAATGCTGTTGTTGCTAAAATCCGCTTCTTGAAGTCCTTTCAATTGCGTCAGTGCTGGAGGTAACAAACCAATGGCGTTTGAAGACACATTGAATACACGCAGGTTCCTTAATAGGCCAATTCCCTCCGGTAAATCAGTCAGTTGATTTTTCTCCAGATTAAGTTCTTCAAGTGCTACCCATGTACCAATGCACTGGGGTAAACCCTTGATTTGGTTCTCGTTGAGATTAAGGGTATTGAGCCGAGTAAGTTTGCAGATGGCTTCAGGTAGATACGTTAGTTTATTCTTGTGCAAATCCAGACTGGTGAGGTTTTCCAGGTCTCCAATTGATTCTGGTAAGGAGGTGAGCTTATTACTGGCAAGATTTAGTGTGGTCAGCATGTGTAAATTACCCATGTTGCCTGGCAGACCTGCAATCAAATTAGAGCCTAGTTCCAAACGCTCTAAATGGCTGAGCTGATCAATGGAATTCGGCACAGTCGACAAACCATTGCTCGAGGCATTCAGGTAAGAGAGTCTTCTTAGGTCACCAATATTTTGGGGTATGTTCTCCAGTTCATTCGATGATACATCGAGATATCGCAGTTGCCCAAGAGCAGTGATTCGGTTGTTTAGCACACGGAGTACGTTAAAATGAAGATCTAACGTGTCCAATGCCTGAAGATTTCCAATTCCATCGTCGAGGTAACTCAACTCTGAATCAGCGATCTTCAAGACTTTGAGCTTCTGCAGTTTCCAGAACGACTTCGGCAACTCCTCCACGCCTGTTTCATTTAAATTGAGATATTCGAGCGCACTCAGATTACCTATGTTTCCTGGCAAACGCGGTAAATCACACCGTTGCAAATTCAACACCCTGAGGTTTTCAAGTTTTGAAATCACTTTGAGATCCCTTAACGATTCGGCACCAGAAAGATTAAGGATTTCCAAATGTTTTAGTCGCTTTAAACGTCGAGGTAATACTTTGGCGTACGTATACTGTACATCTAAAGTTTTCAGATTGGGAAGCGCTCCAATCCAGAAAGGGAACCGATCTAAATCTACCAAGTATAATTCTTCAAGGTTTTGCAGAATTTCTGGATTTATTGCTTCCAATTCATTGCAATCGACGGCTAACCGTAATGTTTTCAGGTGCTTAAAACACGATAGCGAATCCCACAAATCAGCGTTGTTCTCTACACAAAACAGGTCCATATGGTAAACACTGTCACGATGCGGAAGTGCATCATCAATCCACTTGTATACTCGATCTGTTTGTGCTTGAGCAGATGGTATAACAAAGGTTAAACAGATAAAGGCACATATCAGGTGAACAAAACGGTTCATAATGGACTAACCTCATAAGCCAGGATTTAGTACATCGCACAAATCAAATCTGACATAAAGCGTGGTAAGCGAATCCGGTTGAACTACCCGCCAATGGTATGATGTGCGCTAAATTGAAGTTGCTTTTTCGCCCAATTGTCTGTTGTTTGCTCCATAACACCAAGTTGAAGCCGTAGATGCGGACTCAATCGATATCCTACACCTCCATATAAACGATTGCGGTCAAATACTTCGGTTTTTTGGGTAGAGCTCACCTTACGTTGTCCGTTGATAAACAATTCATTATACAACGCCAGATAAATAGAGCCGTCTTCCATTGTTTTGGTGTTCAAGGGTACATTTAGAAACAAGGCATATCGGTAACGGGATCTAAAATCCTGTTGCTCAACCCAACGTTCCTCATATCGAAATCGGTGATTGATGACAAAGCGCGAGGCTACTACATTCTTAATAAGAGCCTCCTGGTATATCCGGTGCTCCATTACCTCATCCGTACTTGAACCATAAACCCCTGTGGTAATATTGGCATACCCCAGGGTAAACTTGATTCGAGAATCTTCCGGTTGATAGGTCAAACCACCTCTAAGCATAAGCTGCTCTTTGTCGGATGCGGGTTTCCAGCTACGCCATTGCACGTCTCCCTGTAATCCCCAAGGAGTATTCTTATTCGCAGTTGACCAGAAATACATATACCAGGCCCCCATTTGATCCTCGTCGGGTTGCGCTAATCCAAGGTTAGATATCCCAAAGAGCATGATCAATACCAAAATCCATTTCTTTGCCATAAATTGAATCCGTTCTAGTTTATCACAAAGAAACCGGCTTACTTTAAATTTTCGTTTATCAACCCCAGTAATTTTGCACACACTTAGAAGACTCAAATCCATCTTAACCCTTTCATTACTGCTGTGTATAAGCACAACCGCATTGGCCCAGACACATGTTCTGTTTCTAGGTAACAGCTATACAGGTGTTAACGATTTACCCAGCCTGGTTAAACAAGTAGCATTGTCGGCAGGCGATACGTTTGTTGTGGAGAGCAGAACACCAGGTGGAAGACAAATTAAACAACATGCACAGGACCCTCTTGTCTATTCCATGCTGCGATCAAAAAAATGGGATTATGTAGTGATTCAGTGTCAAAGTCAGGAACCTTCCTTATTTCCAGGATATGTCAATGCCAATGTGTTTCCATACGCCAAGGCCTTATGCGATAGTATTCGCAACATAGATTCGTGCACGGTTCCTATATTTTATATGACCTGGGGTCGAAAAAACGGTGATGCACAGAACTGTTCAAACTGGCCGCCGTCCTGCACGTATAAAGGAATGGACTCCATATTGTACATGAATTACCAAAAAATGGGTAAAGACAACAACGCCGAAGTATCACCGGTGGGAGCAGTATGGCACCGTTTGCGCGATAGCACAAATCTTGAGTTATATCGACCCGATGGATCGCACCCATCTTATATCGGTTCAATGGCGGCAGCGTATACCTTTTATACTGCAATTACCCGAAAAAGTCCGCGAAAAAGCTCTTATCAAATTGGATTGAAACCGAGTGAAGCAGAAGCAATTCAAACCGCAGTCGAAGAAGTACTTTACAATCGTTTAGATACATTTAATATTGGAGTTGGCGATTTAAAGACGGACTTCACATATGAGCAAGACGAGTGTTCCTTTGTTTTTTTGGGGAAATCTGGATTTGACTCCTATTTATGGGACTTTGGTGACGGCACAGCTTCCAACGCACCTTCGCGATCAAAAACTTTTCAACCCGGAACATATTGGGTAAAACTAACCACTACACGTTGCGGGAAAACCAGTATTGACTCTCAACAAGTAAGCTGCAAAAATTTAAACATTGATGCCATCGACGGTGAGTCGGGATACGTACAACCGAATCCAAGTCAAGGTTTGTTTTCCGTATCCAGGGGGTTTACCATACAATCAATCTATACGCTGGATGGCAGACGATTAAACTTCAAATCCGTATCAAGCCGCTCCTATCGGATAACCGATCACTTAGCTCCCCAATGGGTTGTCTTACACATGAGGAACGCAAAGAACGAGCAGGTCTACACCAGGCTTGCCATTCAAAACGATTAATCGACTTTCTTCTTGCATTTTGTACATAGGCTCAATGGTTCTCCGTCGATTGTTTTTATGGTCTCCACGGCGTCCTTCATCACACACGGCATACCACTATCACAGTGCTTAAGGCCCATGTTATGACCGATTTCATGTACACACACTTTTCTTAACCGACTAATTAACAACGACTTATCTTCATTTTTGAGACGAAACGTTGAAACTACAGAAGCGGTGCCCGGGCGTTGGCCCAGACCAAATATCCCCCAATCATAGTACTTGCTTTCAGGCTCTTTCACTTTACCGTATTTGTCGTGTTTGGTTGTAGAAATATCAAACATGGTCAAGCCCTGAATATAATGGACAGTATCGGTTCGCACTGAGTTTAAAAATCGTAACAGTTTATCGGCACGGTATCGAGGAGATTTCACATTGATGAATGTTGCCTTAGGGATGTCCATATCCGTTCGAATGACGGTTTCTAACCCATAGATCTCTTTAATCGAAACCGAAACACTATCCATCCATGCATTGTCAAAATCACCCAGGGGTTGCAAGGCTACTCGATTGGTGTGGTGCGTATCGATGCACGACTGAAAGCCAAACAATAGGCACAAAACTGGAATCAGGGACCGAAGTGGAACTCGATTTAGCGGGAACAATCTACTCATATTCAACAATTAGTCCGACCAGTTAACAATTCCTGAAACAAAATGTGCTTAGCGGCCTGGTGGGATCGATCAAATGTAACCGATTTTCCTAAATAGTCAAGACTACCCGATGTCCACAAAAGCGTTTGGAGCTATCGTCGAATTTCCCTTTCCAGTTTGTCCAGGCTGTAATACTGAAACGTTTTGTCGTCTGACATGATAACGAGCATCCCGTTCGGGAAAGTAGAGTTTAAACTTCGGTTTATAACTTCTATACCATCTGTCTCCTGTGCTGATAAAGGCAAATAGCCAACGTATGAATTATCACGACGATTATATACGTTAATCGTATTGGCTGCCTGATTTGAGACGAATACATAACCTTGACCCGCTTTGGTGGCCCAAAGTGCAATACCTTCACGATCTTCAGTAAAATCAGATTGGCCAAACGAACCAATTTCCTTATTACCTTTTTCAGGTTGAGCAAAATATTTCCGTACACCATAAGCTTCATCCGAATAATATACGTATCCAAGCTCCTGATCCACCATGAGAGCTTCGATTTCTGAATCTCCCCCACTGAACCGACCAAATTTCCTGACCAATTCCAAAGATGCACGTCGATTAGAATCTATATTAATTTCATACTGCCAGATATAAGTACCGTCTGTTGGTCCAGACTTGCGACTTACAAAAAGATACACTGAACTGTCTGTCTGGTTTTGGTATAATGCGACCCCCATAGGTAATCGAAATGCACCTTCAGGCTCACCCTCAAAAACTGTAATACCATCATTATCGATAGGTACCAGCTCTGGAATACTAAATATCCGCACTCGGTTTAGTGGTCGTTCTACGGTAACCAGTATATCGATCTTAACTCCAGACAACGTGTAACAGTCTTGAGCAATGTCTACATTGTTAGGGTAATTAAGGCCCGAAATCTGCGCAACAATCTTCCCTTCCAAATCGAAAGCGAATACGCTACCTTCATTTTCTTTATCGGTTCCATACACCAGGCTTTGTTCGGGTGCTTCCTCGTTAAACCAAATTGCAGGGTCATCGGTATCATAATTCACCTTATCGGTAACAACATCCGGTTTAACTAACGTATTATCTGAACCTGCACAAGAGAAGAACGCAACTAAGCCTAAGAGGATAGAAAAATTATAATCTTTCATTAATATGTTAATCTTAACCCAAATCGGGTATACCATGAGTAGTATTCTAATTTCTGAATATTGCTTTGTTCACCTATGTAGTACCGCAATGGTGTATCTGTAATATTAATACAGTCTATGAAGACGTTGAAGTTTTTACGAATGCTGTAGTTTGCCGTTAAATCCAATCGAAGTGCCGCATCGTAATACACATCAAAATCAGGATCCGGACCGATTTGCATTAAGAAGTCGGATTGATAATTGCTTGATAATCGGATAAAGATCTTTTTATAATCGTAAAACAGTCCAACGTTTGCAGCATGTGTGGCCTGACCAGGCAATGAAATTCGTTCACTGCCGTCTTGCTCGAAAAAGACCGATAAATCGTCTTCCAACGGGTTGATTATGATCGCTTCCGCGTAGTTCGCTGGAACCCGCTTAGGGATGTAAGCATTAGCATCGGTAAAGGTGTAGTTTGAGAATATTCCAATTCTACTCAAAAAACCGGTCAAGAAATCAAACTTAAACTGGGCCTGAAACTCAGCGCCAAACACCTGTGCGTTCCTACCATTAAGGGGTTTAGTAAACTCAAAAATTGGAAAATTACCTGAACCGGGTTCGCCTTCACGGCCAAAACGCTTATAGGAAAACACAAAATCTTCAATACCCTTATAAAACAGACCAGCAGAAAAGATCGAGCGTGAGTGATATCGCTCAATCATGACATCCACATTTGTTGACCTTGGGTAATTAAGGTTGGGGTTACCAATGGTCACCTCATTTCTGTCTTCTTCTCTTGAAGGAATTAAATCGGAATAATTTGGTCTGGAATAGGTATATGTGGTTGCAAACCTTAGGTTCACTCGAGGTGTAAGAGCGTATTTAAACTGCACCTGAGGAAGCAGAAAATGTTGTGTTTTTGAATTCTGCAAGGTATCCAAACTCACAAATTTATTACCGTTCAATATAACAGCCCTGCCATTATTTCTCAACACATCAGTCAACTCGTATCGTAGTCCACCCAGTATCATCAATCGCTTAAATCGATGACGAGCCATTAAGTATCCGGCATAGATATTCTCTTTGAAATCGTAATCCGAGTTGTAACTGTTCTTTCGCGTTTCATTCCGATCAATTACAAAGAACTGAGGGAAAAACTCATAGAATTCGTTAATAGCCATCGCGTTAGGCATGTTGGACATCGTGTATCCCTGCCCCAGTAAATTGTCGGTATAAAAACCATCTGAGACTCCGGTTAGTCGAAGTGTATCGCCCATTCCCGGGTACAAATTTGAAGTAACCCTGTAGGCCCCAAGGACGTTTGACACCACGTTTCGCGATTTAACACGTGATCTTAACTTACCTCCGAGCTTTATAATACCTAATTGATTCGAGTCCTTTTTATAGGTGTACTGAAGGTTAAACCTGGGTGTCAAGAGCAATTCACGGGTTTTAGAATCTTCAAACAAAAGCTCATCGAAATCATAGTTCGTATAATCTGTGGCGTTGGTTGCATTCTGCTCATTTGGGAAGGTAGCCTTTGGGAAATCGGTATCCATGTCCTCAAACTTGATGGCCACGGCTTGTCCCGGACTATCAAACGATAATTCTACACGATCTGGTTCTTGTTCCTGTGCGAATGAGTAGAACATCTGATAATCGACTTTCCACCGACGAAATTTATGCTTACCTCCAATGCTGGAAGTATACAAATCCTGATACTTGGTTCGATCTTTTAGGTCGTGTTTGATTCCACCGTATAAGAAATAATTTTCATCCAGCGGGTCTTCCAGGTCGTAAATCAATCGCCTCCTAACCTCGTCATCGGTAAAGCGATTAAACATCGATTTGATGTAAAAGCTGTGATTCTTGTTAAGATCAAATACGAAACTCGGACTTACACTCATACGCGTACGTTGAATAGTATAATGCCTCAATTGGGCTTCCCTGAAATGGAGGTGGTAATTGTCTCTACCATCATCCTGGCCATTAAAAAAAGGGCCCTTTATAAACTTGTATTCGATGTTATCAGCCCCTTGGTTATTCTGAAAGTAACTCGCATTAACCTGAACGCTTAGTTTTTTGTAAGCAGCTCCGAACGACAATTGCCCATTGTATAAGGGTACCTGGCGAAGATTGTTGTAACCCGAAGCCAATGCCATGCTAAACGTTGGCTGACTACTCTTATGCGTTTTGGTTACGATATTCACTGCACCACCGATTGCATCCCCATCCATATCTGGTGTAAGGACTTTAGTCACTTCTATGCGCTCGATCTGGTCAGAAGGTATGATATCCATTCCAATATAACGGTAACTGCCCTCTGGTGATGAAACTTGTTCACCGTTAATAGTGAAGTTGGTAAACTGTGGTGGGGTACCCCGTAATTGCACGTATCGGCCCTCCCCCTGATCTCTCATCAATGTGATACCGGGTACACGCTGCAGCACTTCAGCTGCGTTTAGATCAGGAAAAGTAACAATTTGTTCGGCAGAAACAATGTTGACGATGTTGTCCGCCTTTTTCATATCTACCAGTGCCTTGATTTGCTGACTGGCGATGCCACCAATCACAACGGTATTCATGATGTGAGAGGTAAATCGCATCTCTACCCGAATGTTTCGCACATTAGAAGACGAATTAAATGTGATCTCTTCGTCATAGCATCCAACATAACTGATCACTAAGGTAAATTTCTCATTCGGCAGGTTGGTCAGCGTAAATTGACCACGTTCATTTGTCGATGTAGCCAGATCAGACCCCTTGAGCTTAACCAGCGCTTCTACCAAACCTTGCTGATTGGCCGAATCAACCACCATTCCCGTTACCGTTCTTTGAGCTTTAGCAGTGGCAACAAAGAGTAATATCAACATAAAAAGAGCTCCAAGCAGTCTGCCGAATTCGACACATAAAAGAAGGGAAGGCTTGCGCCCTCCCTCCGGAAGATTATTGATAATTTTAGTGTTCAAGGCAGTCTCGAATTATTTTACCACAACTACCTTATGCGTAGATTTCAGGTTGTTTTGCACAACTTCTATGTAGTAAATACCTGTATTCAATTCAGATGTATTCATAGCGTAAATTGTCTTTCCACCCAATTTTTCACCTGTCATCACAACTTGACCCAAATCAGAAATTAGGCGAATCTCAGCAGGAGATGTTGAAACTGTAGATATGTTAATCACATTTTCTGCTGGATTTGGATACACCTTAGCAGTATTGGCTGTAATGCGTTTGACACTGGAGTTACCACTGGCAGAGGAGTAATACACCACTAATGTAGGTATGCGCTCAGGATGGTTTTTACCGTCACCACCGTCTTCCGGGTCAGCGATATTCTCAAACGACTCCCACTCACGTGCATTTTCATCGTCACTTGGCCCCTGGTTTTCACCGGCGAATATAAAGGCCATAGCATTACCCGATTTCCAACCGTTTCGATCAACAACCTCTTGAACAATGGTTGAGATATCTGGAGTACGGTGCTTGGTCCAAAGTCCCCACTCTACATCAACCGTCCATAATAATGAAGCCTTGGTTTTCGGTCGGGCTGTTATTAGATCTTTTTCATTAAATGTCTCCGCATTGTCGGTATTATCCGCAGTAATGGTAAGCTTGGCTATATCACTTTTTGCTTTGGCCTCGTGCGAATACACTTCGATAAATGCGGAGTCGATTACTGCTCCTTGAGGAACGTGAATATTTTGGAAACGCATGCCCGCGGTTAAGGTATTCTGATCCTCCGCTGCGCCTTCCCATCCAGCATCTATATCGTCATCAAATAAGGCGTCAATTTCGTTATTTTCCTGCTCTGCATCATCTGAAGATGCTGCAAATGTTACACCGTCTTCAGTAATTGTATCGGTAGCAATAATTTTCATCTCCGCGCGAGCCGAACTCACTGTGAAGTATACAACCAGTTCTGGGATACGCTCCGGGTGATTTTTACCATCACCTCCGTCTTCAGGATCGGCAATATTTTCGAATGACTCCCACTCCCTCGCATTTTCGTCATCACTTGGTCCCTGATTTTCACCTGCAATGATAAATGCAATGGCGTTGCCTACTTTCCAGTCTTTCTGGTCTATCAACTCCTGAACAATAGAAGAAACATCGGCAGTTCGTTCCTTTGACCAAAGTCCCCACTCTTCATTAACTGTCCATTTTACGGAAGCCTTAGTCTTTGTTCGAGCAGATATTAAGTCCTTTTCGTTAAACGTAGGGGCATTGGCCGTCTTATGGCCTGTTATTGTAAGTTTTGCCTCATCCATTTTTCCTTTAGCCTCATGGGAATGAATAATCATATACGCAGAATCAATTTTAGCTCCTTTTGGTACACTAATGTTTTGAAAACGCATACCTGCGGTTAGGATGTTTTGATCTTCTGCTGCACCTTCCCACCCTGCGTCGATGTCGTCATCGAACAAGGCATCTATTTCATTGTTCTCCTGTTCCGCATCATCAGATGACGCGGCGAATGTTACACCATCATCGGTAATGGTATCGGTGGCAATAATTTTTCGGCTGATTTTTAAACTTTGTGCAGAAACTGACGCTGCAATACACAAGGCAAATACGGGTAAAATAAATCGTGACATTGTTAACTTTTTTGATACCACGAAGTTTAGAACCAGAGTTACCTCTAGTATTTATGTAGGATTATATAACCGTTATCATCGGGTCATTACAATTACGATATTCTTAACCCTGGGTTACAACGATTAACAAAAACTAAACTTCATTGCCTTCGATGTATACCCTTATCTTTTGAAATACGTTATGAATTCTGGCTTCAGTACAATTGTTTATTATCGTCTTTAGATATTTTAATGCATTTCGATGAAAAATGCGGTAATTGCGTTCCGATTGAAAAAGTTAATTCCTAATCTATTGATTCTCCTGCTGACCACGTCAAGTTTGATGAGTGGAATTCAATGGATGTCGTTTTTTAACGACGAATCTATTGTCTTCGAACGCATTGATATAGACGAAGAGGGCAAATCTAAAAAAGAGCTGGACGACGAAGTAGAAAAGGAATTTTGGTATACCGATCAGGAGACGTTGTCTCATGTAACTACCCATTTAAAGTCGTCTATCTCTGAGCATCTGCAACTGCAGTATTCCTGCGATTTTACTGGAAGAATTTATCCTCCTCCCGAACACTATTCTTAATTTCGCGCCATCTGGCACACCTTTGTAAGACTAAACATCTAGCACTGAATTAAGAATATAAAATGGAAAAAGAATTTAACTCGAAATATTTATTGAAGGACTTTTCGGCGAGTATCGTCGTATTTCTGGTGGCACTGCCACTTTGTTTAGGTATCGCTCAAGCATCGGAAGCCCCTCCTATTGCCGGTTTAATTGCGGGTATCGTTGGTGGTATTGTTGTTGGTGCTTTATCTGGCAGCCGACTGGGAGTAAGTGGACCAGCTGCTGGTTTGGCGGTAACCGTAGCTGAAGCTATTAAAGAGCTACCGT
>DIYD01000181.1 GCA_002428905.1 Bacteroidetes bacterium UBA6063
ATGGATGCAGACGCCATTGGAGGAATGGTTGATTTTACGCTTCGCGAAGCAACTAAAAAGAAAACATTAGAGGTTTATGCGGGTTACGGATACAATCAGCAACAGTCAGAATTTCAAGAATTTGGGAAAGATATCCTGTCATTTTCGGCAGTTGCATCAAGACGGGTAGCCAAGAATAAACTTGGACTTTTGGTTGCAGGAAGCTATTTCAACACAGATCGCGGCTCAATGTTCAATTCTCAACGATTTACAAACTTAGCTGCGGATAGTATTTACAGAAGGAGAACTACAGACTACGACGTAAATCGCGAGCGCTATGGCTTTTTAGGAAACTTTGACTACACGCATAATAAAAACCACAAGTGGGTATTGACGGCAAACTATAACAAATACATTGATGATGAGATTCGTATGCAGGCCCGCTATACATGGGATAACACACGGGAAGAGCGACGAGTTCGAAACCGAATAGAAGATCAGACCCTTTATTTCGCAATGTTAAAGGGGGAGCATAAAATCAAACGCGCCAAATTAGATTATTCGGTGTCCTATTCTGTAGGAGAAGAAGATCTTCCTGATCGTACGGAATTCAGATACAGAAGAAGTGTTCCTGCTTTGGCGACGCTCACACGTGCCGAACAAGCAGATCTTTCTGCCAACACGGTATTCAATTTAGAAGATGGGCTGGCTTTTAACCGCGTTGAGTTTGAACCAAGATTTACGGAAGAATCAAATACTACCTATGCCTTGAACCTCACGTTTCCAATCTCCGAAGGTGAGAAGTCGAGCATTAAACTCGGTGGTAAATACAGAAGTCTAAGCCGCGAGTATCGTGATGGAGAATTCCGACCAGAGCCCAATGACGGGGTCACAATTCAGGATTTTCCTGAAGGGACTTTTCCGTTCCCAGGCGTAAAGTTTACCGATAACAATTTCAGTGATTTGGGTTTCAACCTTGCCCCAGGTGATATCAATTATGCGGAGGAATTAGGTGGGTATAACGCATCTGAGACCGTGTTCGCGACCTATGCGATGAATACGACCAAGTGGACAAAGAAACTGTCTTCTTTGATTGGCGTTCGAATGGAAGCCACAACAACAGACTACACCTCTACCAGCAATGAATTAACAGGAGAAGGCTCTTACGTGAACGTTTTGCCTTCGGCACATTTTACGTATAAGCAGAACAAGAAGAACCAATTCCGATTAGCCTATTCATCGGGCATAAGTCGTCCGAATTATACGTCATTAATTCCTTACGAAATAGAGGGGGATGATGAGATCAGCCGGGGGAATGCCGACTTGAAAGCAATTACTGCGAATAACTTCGATTTCATGTTCGAACGCTATACAAAAAAACTTGGATTTCTTGGTGTAGGAGTGTTTGCAAAACTCATCGAGAATCAGATTATTACCGAACAGGTCGGTACCGAAGATGGTCTTCCAATAATATCTCCGGTCAACGGAGCTTCTGCAAGTTTGTTTGGGTTTGAAGCTTCAATCAACCAAAATTTGAATAAGTTTAAAATTCCATTAACGCTTAATGCCAATTATACGTTTACAAGTAGCAAGGCTGACTTTGGTGATTCAAGAGATGATTTACCGTTGGCTAATAGCCCGATGCATGTTGGAAACCTCTCATTCCTTTATGACAATCCGAAAAATGGGTTCTCTTTCGTCTTAGGAGGAGTGTATCGTCATTTCATATTCAACAAGTTTGAAAATACAAATCAGGCTACAGATGGGAATGAGCCAATTTGGTTAGATAAGACCTTTCATCTTGATTTTTCAGCAGCATACAAGATCAACAAACGCTGGAATCTTAAACTTCAGATGAATAATCTTACGAATCAGGCGAACGTTGAGGTTACAGAAAAACCCTCAGAAGATGTTGCGCAATGGTCTGAGCGCGAAGCATACGGATTTTGGGGTGTACTCGGAGTAGAGTTCAAGCTATAGTGCAGTGCGGTAGGATCATCTTATTCTTTACTTTCAATATACTGATTGCTGCTCATTTGTTTGGGCAGCAATCGCTGATTATAAGGGAATATGATGTAAAACAATCACGTCAAGGCGTAGCTGTTGATTCAGCACATTTTTATGTCGTTAACAACAGTAGCATAGATAAGTATAATAAGTCCACAGGCACATACGTGGGAAGTTGGAGAGATACTACGGGTGTGATCAAGCACTTAAACAGCGGTATTATTATCAACGGCATACTTTACTGCTGCAATTCAAATTATCCGAATGCTCCTATGGCCAGTTCTATCGAGATGTTTGACCCATGGACACTGGATCATGTTGGTAATCATAGTTTTGGCGTCGGAAATGGGTCAGCGACCTGGCTGGATTACTATCAGGGGAGTTGGTATGTTACGTTCGCACATTATACCGGACGAGGTAGTGAACCGAATAAAGACAATTCCTGGACGCGCATGGTTAAATTTGATACACTCTGGAGACAAATGGAGTCATGGATATTTCCGGACAGCCTTTTGAAAGAGTTCGAAGGTCGAAGTAACTCAGGTGGGTTTATACAAGATGATGGCACCATTTATTGTACGGGCCATGATAACCACAAATTGTATAAACTAAAATTCCCTGTCCTTGGCTATACGTTGGAGTGGGAGTCTACGGTGCCAATGGGAGGCTTTGGTCAGGGTGTGGCTCAGGAGAAGCACGGGGAAGGAGAAACGTGGGTTTATGGTGTCTTGAAAAAATCATCAAAAGTAGTAGTCTCAAGGTTGCCATAGACACACTTTCCTTAACTTGCCACCATGTTTTTACTAAAGCACCTTCTATCCATCTTGCTTGTAGTCTTGTTGTTAACGGCATGCAACAGGGGTAAACATCCCGCAGAGACTGAAAATGGAAATCAAACGGAAATCACCGAAAAACCTTCAAAAGAAGCTGACCTGGAGTATATCCTGAAAGAGGATTTCCTTGCTTCCATAGCCATTCCAATTCATGGAAGCAAGTTGACCCCATTTCTGGCTAAAGTGTTTCCGAATCACACTATTGAACCGGAATGGCTGACGGCCGAGGGCGGAACGTTTCTCAGTTATGAAATCAAAAAGGAAGGGAAAACCAGTGCCTCCCTGACCATGTCGATGGATGATTCCACCAAATTATATGAAATCGTGGTTTACGATTCTCTCTGGGTAGATCAATACGGTGTTCGGGTAGGGGACAAGATGGATGACGTGTGGCTCAAACGTATGAAACTCGATATCAAGATGGGACACCATTTTCATGTCTATGCACAGGCACCTGGCTCCAACATATTTTATGAGATAACGGGTATGTATGATGGGCCCGATGATGCGATGATGGAACGCATTAACAATGCTAAGACGACACCTGATTTCCTGGGTGAATGGAGCGTGAAACGCATATACTGGTCGAAGCATTCGTTGCTTTAAGCCTCTTTTATTCAGTTACTTCATCTTATTCAAGTTTGCTCCGTAGATTTGAAGTATACAAACAATGACAGCTAAACCAGATATTCAATTCATTAAGCACAACGGAGCGCTGAGTCCAAAGGAGGTACGTGAACTCTTTGACCTTTGGCATGCAGAGTATCCCACCGTAGTTCATTATGCAGACCTTGCTTCGTTTGAGAAATACCTGACCACATTGGAAAACCTACAGCATCGTTTTTACAAGAAAGATGGTCAAATCATAGGCTGGTACCTGAGTTTTGTGCGTGAAGGAAATCCCTGGTTTGGGATGATAATCGATCGTAACTGGCAAGGAAAAGGTCTTGGGTCGAAGTTTATTCGGAAGGTGCAGGAGGAGCAAGACGAGATGCATGGATGGGCCGTGCCGGTGAACCATTATATGAAATCAGATGGGGAACCATACAAATCACCATTAGACTTCTATCGTAAGAACGGATTCACCATTTATGAGGAAGATATGCTGCTAGTGAAAGAATTTGAGCGCGTAAAAATAATTTGGAAGAGGTATGAATGATAAACATCAAATCAAAAACCTGGAAGAGTTGAGGGATTTATATGGCTATCCTTCAGAACGAGCAGAACTAAAGGTGCTGAACCGACTGGAAAAACACGCCATTCACTTTATAGAGAAATCTCCCTTTGTGTTGGTTGGTAGCCGATCGAAAGAGGGTAGGATGGATGTCTCACCACGAGGAGGAAATCCGGGTTTTATCAAGGTGTTGAGCGAAACGGAGATTTTATTGCCTGATTTTAGTGGAAATAATCGGGTGGATACCCTGAGCAACATCGTCGAAACCGGCAGAGTTGGTTTGATCTTTTTAATCCCAGGGATTGATGAAACATTGCGGATCAATGGTCAGGCAAGTGTTTCCACGAATAGCAAATTTATTGAACGATTTCATGAAGAACGCAAACCGCCTAAATCCGTGATTCATATCCAGATTGAGGAGTTGTTTCTGCATTGTGCCAAGGCATTTATGCGGTCGCAATTGTGGGATGCATCTGCTCAACTTAGCAAGGATGACTTTCCAACCATAGGTCAGATGTTAAAAGATCAGATGAATCTGGATGGACCCGCTGAAACCCGTGAAGAAATGCTTAAGCGCTATGCGAAGGATATCTAAGCAGGTTCGTGGTCGCTCTAACGCACCAGCATTACTTGTCCAACGCGCTTTATTTCTTGTCCGAAATTATTAGTCCCTTTGATCTTGTAATAATACAATCCGAGCGGGGCAGGTTTGCCTTTAACGGTTCCGTCCCAGGATTTGTTTAGACCATCAGACCACCAAATGGCTACACCATATCGATTGAATACCGTAATCTCGATGTTGTCAAAACTTCGGTAATACGGTCGGAATGTCTCGTTTAAGCCGTCTAAGTTTGGACTAAACGCATTCGGTACCCGAATCAGGAACACATCGTCAACGACGATCACAAAGCTCGTATCGTCTGTGCATCCAATTTCATTTTCAATATCCAAGTTTACAACGTATCTTCCTGTGTCCGGGAAGGTGTAGATGGGGTTGACACTGTTTGCCGTGGCACCGTCACCAAAACTCCAGAAGTTGGTGGTTGCATGGGTAGAAAGGTTGGAGAATTGAACCGTTTTACGAAGGAAATCCGGATTTTCTGGGGTGAACTCAAAATGCGCAACCGGGTTTTCCTGTATTTCGATATATTCTTTTTTGATGAGTGAGTCCACACATTTGAATGTATTACGAACCATTAATTTGATGTCGTACTTACCAGGAGTGTCATACCACGCTGTTGGGTTCTCTCTACCACTTAATTGGCCAGCACCCAGCGACCAAACGTACGTATTCTGAAGCGTTGATGTTGATCGATTCGTAAATTGAACAGGCAGCCCAACGCACGTAGCGATTTTATCTGCCTCAAAGTCAACCTGAGGCGTTGGATGAACATCAACGGTTATAGAAGCGGTGGCAGAATCACTACATCCGTCTCGTAAAACCACGTTATACGTTGTCATTTGCGTTGGGTGTACTGTTTTCTGAAAACCTGCACCCAGACCATTGTTCCAGGTAATCAAATGTTGGTCTGTTTTACCACCGTAGCCAAACGCTTCGAGTTCTGCTGATGTGCCAGGACATATCGGAGGAACTTTTGGGATGTCGACAGAAAGCGGTTTCCGCACTACGATGT
>DIYD01000113.1 GCA_002428905.1 Bacteroidetes bacterium UBA6063
AGAAAACCCCAACAACATAGCCAAAAAGGTTAAGACGAATATCATCTTAAAATGGGGTGGTATTGCAGTCGGTACAGCTTTGGCGGTTTGGGCATTAATCAAATTAGTATTTAAGAAGAAAAAACGTTTATAAAAATGGCATACAATAACAGAAACACACGTACAGACAGGTTCGGTAATCCGTATGAATTAAGGCGGATGAACGCTGTCATTAACAAAAGTTCAGGCGAAGAAGTTGACGGTGCTTTTGTCGGCTACGTAGAGATCAAAGGAGACCTCTACAAAATCGAAACCTCTAGTATGAGTGAGGATAAGATGAAAAACGGCAAACATCAGCGATGGATGAAGGTTACTAAGAAGCCGAAGCGTCAGAACAATAGAGGCGGTCTATAATGAAGAAGTTTCTAACAACGGTTCGTTTCATTGCAAAGAACGCTGGATGGTTGATGGTGATAATTAACATTATCAACTATTCGGCTGATCAGATTGAGACACAGGCCGAAAAAATTGGTTACAAGGATGACGAACAGTAAATGGTATAAAATGGCTGTTAAGGGTGTCAAAATTGTAGGCGGCATCTTAACGCTAATATGGGCTATCGGCAAGGTTCGTGAGTACATGGGTAAAGGTAAAAGCGCAAAACTGTAATGAAGTCTAAGAAAGGTTCATATAGCATTGGTAAAATACTGCTAACCATCACACTGGTTTGGGGTCTCCTAAAACTATTGAGTTACGTTAACAGTATAATGAATGCAACGTAATGGCTTTGCAGGCTTTGGCAAGCTCTAAGAACAAATGGATTAAGGGCGGCTTAGTAGCTGCCCTTTTTGCTCTAATAGCATTTTTAATCTATCGATTTATGAGAAAAGGAACAACAGGTACAATACGATGGTCGGGATATAAAGACAAATTGTCTTCGCTGGGCAGACAATTCCGGCAAACCATTAAGGGTGATTCGAGAGGATTGAGAAACAACAATCCATTGAATATTCGTCTTTCGATCTCACCATGGAAAGGCAAGGTTTCAAAGGATAAGAACAAAGATGGTGCATTCGAGCAGTTTGTAGATGTGTTTCACGGCATTCGGGCCGCATATATCACACTGCGGACGTACATGAATAAACACCACTTGTATACGATTCAGTCGATTATTCAACGATGGGCACCTACTTCAGACGGTAATCACGTAGCGGCTTATGTTGCAAGTGTGGCCAAACATCTGGGCGTATCTGCACATAAACCACTGAATGAATCTCACATACCAAAGCTTATACGGGCTATGGCAATTGTTGAACTTGGTGGTGATTATCTGTCAGAATCCGACATTCAGAAAGGAGTTGCGCTGGTATGAATCGATATATAGCATTTATGGCATCAGCTAAAAAGGCAGCAAAAAACCGTCGTACATGGATTGTAGTAGGAGCCTTACTCCTACTGGTTCTGTTCTGGTCTAAGGTCAAAAAAGCAATCAAAAACGTGTTAGTCAATATCAAGATTGGTGATAGCAATTTGTTTGCAAAGACCGGTCAGAAAGTGATTGTTGACGGTGACGGTTCTCGCAGAGTGGTTAATGAGAATCAGGAGATTGTAGCCGTACCACGTCAGACAGCTTTGGACATCTGGTCAGCGGCCTGGGATCATTGGACAAACTACGTTTTGTTCATGCCTGCAATGGAAGATGATGCACGAATAGTGGAGATTCTTCAACCACTCTCAAAGGAGTATGTACGTAAGGTAGCTCAGGAATATGCAAAGCTCTCAGGTAGTGGCATAACCTTTTGGGTAAAGCCTGGACGCGATCTGTATGCAGATGTACGTAAATGGTTAGGTGATAAGGATTACGATAAGGTTAAACACGTACTATAATGAAGCAAAAAATCTATGATGGTCTAACAGGAGCTTCGGGCATTGCAGCTATTGAAATGTTGCCAGATATACCGGATGATGTTCCGGTGTTGACTTGGATCAAACTTCTGTTTGAGATTGGCACACAGGCAGCGATTGCCTACTTCACAATTAAGCGGTTAATACGTAATGATAAGAATAGTAAAAGCGAAATCGAAAAGAAATCCCAGGACAACTAAGGTCAAATATCAAACTACACGGCAACACGTTGTTTTGGGTGTGATTAATGACCGCGGTATTGTTATGGAGACCGACTACGGCCAGGACGATAGTTCAAACGCTGTAGCGGCCTGTAAAAGGTTTGGCCTCTCCCCTGCTTCGATTAATCAAGACCATCGTATAAATGGTAGTGCAACAGATCAGAATTTGAAGTTCAACCTAACAGGGGAAATCGGAGAAGTTGAAAAAGTTATCATCTATGAGTACATCTAAGAAATACGAGTATTTCACCGAAACGATAATTGAGCCTCAAACTGATATTTACAATCCTGGGGTTGACGCAACTAATAATCCACATGAGTACAAATGTGACCATGAACACGTAGTGATTGCTGTAATTGATGGTGGCATGTCTGCCAGATCCATATACTACAGCGATGACTTCATTGGTGGTGTGGCTAAGATTAACCAAAACCTTTATCCTCGGATAAGTCCGTTTGTTCAGTATAACACGGGCGACCGTTCAGACGCAATCGATCTTGAATCAATCAAGGTATCACTTCGTGAAGAGGATTGGAAGCCCAAAGGGTGGCACAAGTGTAATTTCTACTGTAGGTATTTACAGGGTGGTACGGGCTACGGTTTATTGATATTATGCCGTAGGGAAATACCTGATTAAGAATTTTGCCTGAGAGGCAAGTCTATAATATCTGTCATGTAAAAGGCCACCTGCGATAGGTGGCCTTTCTTCGTTAGATTTGTAGTATGTTTCGATTCGAGGTTAAAATAGACTCAGAGGGCCATATAGACGACCAAACTAAACGATCTATGCTGTTAGTCAAAGACCGTGTAGAAGAACTTCTACGACCAACTATAAGCGTAATGCGTGAAGAAAACGCAGAAGTAACCATTTACATAGGTACAGACATGATCCCTCGATTAATGACAAGGGGTGTATCACCTCAGCTCATGGACAAGATCAACTACTTTTTAGGTCGTGATCCTGTGTAATTGTCCTACCTGGAAGGACATTCCTCCGGAGAATTGTCTTTCCTGCAGAGACAATTACAAGATCTTAAAATTGTCTATCCTGGAGAGACATTGTTTTCTACAGCTAACCTCTTGTATCTGATCAATTCGTCGTGTTGTTTTTTGATCTTTTCTTGAAGATATGTTTTAACACATTGGGAAGTGGGGTCTCCGTAGTAAGGTGATTTACAAAACATGTGACCATCTACTAGTGTCATCTTTTCTTCGTAACGTCGTTTATTGCACGTCGTGCAGTAATACCGGTGTTTGTGTTCGTTGCTCATTGTTTACCGTATAATAATTGTTGAAGGTTGTGAATTCTTAATCCAAATTTCTTTTTGTAGGAGTAGTGGATGGAAGATTCTGTTAGGCGTTTCTTCATTTTGAAGTAAAGGCTTATTAACTGTTCTGTGGTGTAAGCTTTCATAATTTATTTAATGTGTTAATTGTGTCAACTAATGGGTCAATAAGGTTCCGTAATTGATCGAATTCGGCGTAACATTGGTCATAGTATTCATAGTCTGCTTTTGTGTGAACTACCTGATCTACTAACTCGTCCATCCGGTCAATTTCAGTTTTTAACGCAGAGATTCTTTTAAACATCATGTCTCTGGTTTTGATCATTTGCGCTAGTACTTTGTTCATAATTATCCTTCGTTAAGTTGTTGTTCTAAAAATCTCAGTGTTTGTTGAATTAAAATGATGTTGGTAAGTGCTTCATCATAGTCGAAAAACGGGTGCAAGTTTGGGTATTCCCTTGCCACTTCGATTTGCCTTTCAATCTTTTCTTTACGGGTTTTGAGTGTCGTAATTTTGAATTTAATTTTTTGTAAATTGCTCATAATCATGTATTTAAAAAATATGATTCCAAAAGAAAAAACAGAAAAAAAGAAAGCTCTGGTATAGTCTGACGACCAAAGACGAACGAAAGGTTTTCAAGAGAATACTACCTCGCAGAGGTGGAGATTGTCGCAGAAATTCATATAACCTTTTGGAGTTGGGTAACGAACCCAGTGTTCAGACTAGATTTGCGACCCTTTTTGTTTGTTTTTCCACACATAAACCTCCGGCATTTTCTCTCCTGGCTAGACAATTGTGGATAGTAATTTTTCGATTATAAATTGAGATTGGTTAGAGTTGTAGTGCTAAATTTTTTATCAAACCCCAACTATTTTGATTTTAAGTATATCAGATCGTGATGCGCTTTATCTGCGCAAACTTCTAAAAAGACAGATTAACAAGAGTTTTGCAAGACGTGAACGTCCTCATGGTGCTTTGTCTCGGACTTTGCAAAAATTAAACCAAAAGAAAAACGGCCATTAATATGACCGTTTCTCAAGCTAAATTCAATATCACCCCCGTGATATTAAGTATTTTGGGTCGGTATCTATGTACCAAGCATTTCAAATTGGGCCAGCGTCAACTCATGATTATGATACTTTCTTTAGTTCGCTGGGCAGTTTCAAGGACGACTCAAATCCGTCGTGCTTGTCTTACAAATGTATGGGGCAAACCCCTCTCCTACCAACTGATTTTTTCTATCGGAATCGGTCTTCTAATAAATAATATAAATTATGAGACAATTATGAAGAATTGACGGTCACGAGGTGATTAACATAATTCCGGTTATATAGACTAAGTCATATAACCATTGGAATTATGTTGAAGTCAATTCGATCTATATAACCACTGTTCTATGTTAAAGCTGATTCGTCAAGTGGATAACGGTTACGATTCTAATCAGAGGTATTTACGTAGTACAGATCATTATCAATCTCTTTTATAACTGAATGCCTAATAACATCATCAAAATCATTCTGATTTCCACCTGCTCTTAAAATGATTTGCTTTATGAAATCTTGATTAACCGTTTCACGTTGTTCAACCATCATTTCATGCTTAATTAGCATCAAAAATGTATCAATCTTTTCTTTATCCATTTTTTATATAATTGATTAGTCAATAATTGAGAATTATGTCTTTTCAGTGTTACATCAGATTTAGTCTACATTCGATCTAGCCATTATTCGCAATTGTTTATTGTTTTGGAGCTCATGAACCCTTCGGGTTTCACACCAACGCAGGCCCGCCTTGATACGCCATAGCGGCTGCGCGAAGTCTAGCATTTTCTTCAGGGCCGAAATTCCTAAGCACGTTCTATATCATAGAATCTGACTAATAATGGAAGTTTTGTGAGATATTTTCGTAGTTTAGTCAATTGTCTTGTAGCATTTAGCTGCATATTTGTTATACTTGTTCAAGTAATTACGATATTTTCACATATGTTAATTAGGTTTGTTGTTGAGAATTACAAGTCATTCAAGGATGAAGTGGAGTTCAATTTGTTAACTGGTAATTTCAGACGTCTAGCAGATCACGTTTCAAAAACTTTTGATGGAATCAACCTATTAGCGTTTAGTTCTATTTATGGTGCCAATGCGTCTGGTAAATCGAACTTAATGCGCGCAATAGAACAAATGCAAGAAATGGCGATTTCAGATATTGAAAAGGATGAGGAATGGTCTGATGACAGGTTTAAACTAGATAAAGAAAGTAAGAAAAAGCCAACTCGTTTCGAAATTGAGTTTATATCCCATCAGGTTCACTATTCTTATGGATTTTCTTATTTACCTGATAGGATTATAGATGAATGGCTCTACGAGATAGACTTCAAAAGAAATCTTGAGACTGTACTTTTCGAACGAGAGAGTTTTGCGGACAAGCCTTTGGTACTTGAGGTAAATGATAGATATAAAGAAACAGATAAAGATAAGTACCGATTTGAAATATACGGTGATGAACTTCTTCCTCAACAATTATTCTTAAATCTGATATTTCAAAGAGATACAGAAATGTTAGAGCCAGTATTTGATTTTCTGTTTGATTCATTAATTACTGTTTTCCCTTCGTCAAAGTATAAGTCCCTTATTCATAAGTTTTCGACCGATAAGGATTTTTTGAGAATTGCCAACCAAATAATTAAGTTAACCGGTACTGGCATTTATGAGATAGTTTCCGTCGATGTGGATTCTAATCTCGTTTTTCTGGATAATGATCACAAAGACACAGTACTGAAATCTTTAAGATCTGAGGAAAACGAAGCAGTAATATATTTAGCTGATGGTATATCCTATGCGCTTTATTTTAGTGGTGACATACTAAAGGCTTCAAAAGTAATGTGCAAGCATATGTGCGAAGATGGGTCTTTTGAACTCTTTGAACTTTATGATGAATCTGATGGGACTATGAGGATAATTGATTTAATACCAGCATTGATTGCAGCGTTCAAGGATGGTGGAGTGTACTTTATTGATGAGTTGGACAGAAGTATGCATCCCGAGCTGTGTAAATCAATAGTAGAAATGTTCCTTGATCAACAAAACACTAATAAAGGACAACTAATAATAACCACGCATGAATCCAACTTACTGGATTTGAATATTTTAAGGCAAGATGAAATTTGGTTTGTAGAAAAACATAGATATGGGTCAAGTAAAATGTATTCGTTAAGTGATTTCAAACCACGGCATGATAAGGATATCAAAAAAGGGTATTTGCAAGGTAGATATGGAGCAATTCCGTTTATAGCAAATACAAAATCACTTAATTGGTAGTCGTCGATGTCTAAAAGAAGGAACCGTGGCTATAAAAAGGGCGCTCCTTATAGAGACGCGCGCTTGTTTCTGATCGTTACAGAGGGTGAAATCTCCGAAAAAATTTACTTTGAAGGCTTGGGGTCTTCTAGAGTAAAGATAAAGGTTATACCATCAACGGGTGGGAGATCTGCACCAAATCACATAATCGAAAATGCTCATATTAGTGTAAAAGCTCTGGATTTGAAATCTGACGACTCGGTATGGTTGGTTATAGATACCGATAGATGGGAAAATAGAATGATGGCATCAGTTGCAAGATTATGTGAATCAAAGGGGTATCACTTGGCAGTAAGTAATCCGTGTTTTGAGTTTTGGTTGTTCCTTCATTTGTATAACGGCGATGCTATCCCTGGTGAAGATTGTAGATCAATCAAGTCATTTCTTAGGCAACAAATACCAGAATACTCGCCAACCAATTTCGATCCAAATATTTTTATTCCTTCATTATCACTTGCGGTTGCCAAGGCTAAACAGATGGATCCAAGAAATGAAAGATGGCCTACAAATTTTGGCTCAACCATTTACAGGTTATTTGAAGAATTAGGCTAATAAGTGCTGTCGTTACTCTCAAAAAGTCCTCACTCCTGCTCGTACATTTTTCGTTTGGCAGTTGGTCCCGTAAGCGTTTTGCAAATCAAAACGACGCGTTTTTTTAATTCTTAAACCCTTACAGAAGCATTATTTGTTCATCCCCTCTCCTTTCAATAGCTATCAGGATCAGCTTTCAACCATAGCAGGTTAACGCTAAACGGTTATTACGCCCCATTCGCAATCCGCTGGCCCATACCATTAAAGATAAAATGATGTAGTGGACTCACAGCATACCAGTACACTCGACCCAACAGACCCCGCGGTCGATATGTCGCTTGTTGTATCAATGCGTGTGTTCCGTTTTCTATATCTCGAATATTGAACTCCAACCAGGCTTCACCCGGAAGCTTCATTTCCGCATATAACAGCAGTCTTCCGGATTCCCTATCAGCAACTAAAACCCGCCAGAAATCCAACGCTTCGCCAGCACTTATCTTTTGAATGTTGGCGCGACCTCTACGTAGTCCTACCCCACCAATCAGTCGGTCGATTACACCACGGATTCTCCACAACCAGTTGGCATAATACCAGCCTGTGTTGCCCCCTATCCGCCACAGTTTGTCTATGACGTCCTGTTTAGAGCCTTTGAGTGCGAAGCTTCTTTTATCGATAAAACAGCCGTATGATGGGACTTGTATGTGTCTGTTCCAATCCTGCTCATCTGTACTGGATGAAAGTGCATCGTTCCAGCTGGAAACCACCATGTTTTGTTCAATTTTGTCGAACGCATTTCCAATGGCGTCCTGGTAATTGATTAAGTCGATGTTTAGAATGTCTTGCAACCGGCTGTCGTTGCACACCACTTCTACCTTCATGCTTTTCACCAGGTTTACAGCCAATTTGTAATTGGTTGATGTGATGAAATAGAGCCAATACGACGACAGTCTGGGCGTCATCACCGGAATGGTGTAAATGAAACGCTTAAGTCCTCGGGCCTTCCCAAAATCGATCATCATTTGCTTATACGTCAGTACATCCGGACCGCCAATATCGAAGGTGTCGTCATACGTTTTTTCGTTGAGCAACACACCGCGCAAATAATCAATCACGTTGCGAATGGCAATAGGTTGACACAGCGTATTCACCCATTTTGGTGTGATCATAATGGGTAGCTTCTCCACCAGGTCCCGTATAATTTCAAACGAAGCACTCCCCGACCCTACGATGATGGCGGCACGCAGTATGGTGGTAGCATAGTTCCCTTTTTTAAGCTCCTCCTCTACGCCTTTTCGACTTGACAAGTGCTCAGAAAGTTCGCCCTCGTTAGCATACCGCCCAGGTAAATGACCTGTTTCGTTTTCAACTGTTCTGCCAATTCCCGAAAGTATTGAGCCGTGGTTAATTCACTTTGTTGATAGCCTTTTGTGGTGGTGGATAGCGAATGAATGAGATAGTACGCGGCGTCTACAGGTTGGTTGTTTTCCGATAATTCGTAGGGTTTGCTAAAGTCGGTTACAAGAATACGTATCTGGTCTTCAAAGCCATCCGGTGGATTAAACCGTTGTGGGTTACGCACACAGCAGGTTACGGTATGTCCTTCCAAGAGCAACGACTGCAAGAGTCGTTTGCCGATGTATCCCGTAGCGCCTGTCAGTAATATGTGCATCTATGTTTCTGTGTTTAACCTAGATAATATAAGTTAATACGGTTTGCTCACCTATGAAACGTTGGGGAGCAGGGATTGGTTTTGTTGTTTCCGTTCAAGCTTAACATGGTCTAATCAAAATTCCTACAGAATTATTGAGTATTCTTTTGGAATAAATACTCATTCAAAGGTTCGTAAAGAACACGATTGAGTTCGGATGTCATAACAGCTTTTTACGATATTTTGTACCGTAGACTCCAAACTTAACGCATGATTAGAAAAAGACGGATAGCAAAACCTTGCTATTTTTAGACTACAGATTCTTGGGTATTTAGACTCCAAGACTTTGGTTTTACGCTTACGTCAACAGAACACAAAAAATCCCCAAACCAATAGGTGATTTGAGGATATAAAAGTACCTGCTAAACGTCCTTATAGGTTCTTGTGAAAGAATTTGGCTGTAGCCTCAATCGAAATGCCCACCTCTTCTTCCTGGTCGTAGAATGCGAACTGATGCATCGGTGATGCGATTTCGGTTTCTACCCACAACAACTCTTTGTTGGCACTGGCCACGTTTTCGAAATATTTCTTCGTATAATCGGGCAGTACACATCCATCCGAGTGAACCATGAACAATGGCTTTGTCAACTTCTCAGCCGAAGGAAACGGATCCAACGTCAACCAGTCTTCCCAGGTCGCTACGGCAAATTGATCAGCCGACCATTCTTGAATTGCACCGCGCGCTGGATTGAGATAATAATCGTACGGACCAAACATGGCCGCCGTTTCGTCTGTCGTAGAAATAGCCTTGATATAGTTAAACTCACCCGTTTCGGCATACTTCTTTTTAGCCGCCTGTGCCGCTTGCATACGCTGTTGAACGCCTTCTTCTCCCCCATAGAACAACTTCACGGCTTCGGAATCGTGTAACCAGGACGCAGTGGTCGCCACGGCTTTAATACCCTCGTCTTCCGATGCTGTCATAAGGGTGTACATGGACCCGGCGCAAACACCAAACGCCCCTATCCTCTTGTTATCTACTTCTGACAAGGTGTTCATGTATGCCACCGCGTTTTTGATGTCCTGAATCTTCATGGCCGGATTTTCCCAGGCTCTGGGTAAACCTTCGCTTTCTCCGAAGTTACGGAAGTCAAAGGCCAGGGTAATGAAACCTTCTTGTGCTAAACGCTCGGCATACAAACCGGCCATCTGTTCTTTTACGGTCGTCCAACTACCTGAGCATATTACTGCCGGATAGGTCTTTCCTTCTTCATAATCTGCTGGATAATAGAGGTTTCCAACCACGTTTAGTCCTTCGCTTTTAAATTCTACTTTCTTCATTTTTTGTGTTTTTATCAGTTGATCCTGCAATCCAAGGCCTTGAGCGGCTGTAACCGGATTAAATAATTCTACATATTCTGTGATTTCTCCGGCTTCGTTAAACTTGAAGGTGGAGTAATACTGATTCGTATACAATCCTGCGTTGTTCTTTTTGCGAATCTTACCCGTGAATGCCACATAAACCACTTCTCCCCCGTCCATGGCGTGCATTTCCTTTAAATCGAATTGCATGCCATCAAAGTTTGGGAATACGGGTGACCAGTATGCACGAATACCTTCTTTGCCATAGGCCCCTTTCGGGAAGATATTAGCGTGGTACGGATTGACATGCTTCGCATCTTCAGAGAAGAGACCTACCAATCGGTCCAGGTTTTCTGCTTCAAGGGCGTTGAAAAAGGCTCTTACGGTAGCTTTGTTTTGTTCCATCGTTTTCAATTTTGTGTTGCGTGCGTTGTCGTTCGACTCAACCGGTTTACTGTTGCACGCAATCAGTAGTCCGACGAGTCCTAGTAGTATTATTTGCTTCATTTTACGGTTGTTTTGCGTTGATAATGGCTTGCTGTACAAGCATTGTGTTTCCAGATTGTCCGTTGTAGTTGAAGGTCATCGACGTGATTTTCCAGGTGCCTTGTACGTACTCTAGGTCGAAGTCGTAGCTGCCGTAGACCGTCCAAATGCCGTCTTCCACATCATTTATGCCGTGCGTGGCTGTTCCATAACAGAAAATATGTGCCGAGTCAGCGTTTTGAGTCAGCAAGAAGTTGCCAATCTGGTGTTGTGTAAATGTGAAACCGGGCAAAACGGTCTTCCAACCATCGGTGATTTGTGCAGGCGTAACCAGAGCTGCCGGATTTCCAGTCATGGAGGAATAATTCAGGTTGACCTGATCTGCAAATTGGAGTTCTACACCTTCCCAGTCGCGGTTATCGGTAAGCACAAATAAGCGTATAACGGCTTCTATTGCTTTACTTGAGTCTTGCATTGTATTCTCTTGATTTTGAGTTGATTGACAGGAAGTTAAACCTATCATTAGAAGTAAAATGGATACATGTGTTTTCACTTTGTCTCGTTTTGTTGATACAAAGGTGCGACCGTGATCAGCACGGTGATTTATGAAATCAAATCAGGAAGTATGAAAATCAAAGATTATTGACTTTTTCGAAAAGAATTGGGTGTTTGGCCGGTATGTTTTTTGAAAAAAGCATTGAAATTGTTCGGCGAATCGAAGTTCAAACCATAGGCGATCTCCTTTACACTGTCTGAGGTTTGAATAAGTCGGGATTTCGCCATGCGAATCAATTGCGCATTGATATGCGCCTTGGCTGTATGGCCGGTGATTTGTTTTACAATAGCGTTTAGGTGATTGGGGTGTACGGCAATCTGTTCGGCATAGTAACTTGGTGAATGTGGTTTTCTGGCCTCGGTCTCCAAATCGTTTAGTGTTAGCTCCAATAAGGTCTGAAATCGCGATAGCAAATTCACATCTGCCTTGCGAATGGCCTTGTCCGCCTCCTGTTCGTCGAACTGACTGACAAAGAAACGTTTAACGTAGGTCAAGAGCACCAGTACATGGGCTTCAATCACTGCAGACGAGTCTGGCTTAGGGTGGTGATGCTCGTGGTAAATCGCCTCATAGATCGATAAAAGCTTAGATACTTCTTCCGGCTTTACTTCAAAGGGTATGGATTTGTCAATCTTTAGAAACGGGAATTCCGTCAATAGTTCTTGTAAATGTTTCGATCGGATAATGAACTCCTTCGAAAACATGATGTAGTAGCCTTGCCAATCGGGTAAGATGTCCCAGGAGATGAGTTGAAACGGTGTATTAAAGAATACTGTAGCCCCATCCGGAAAATTGTTGTAGTGACTGGTAATGGCTTTGCCAGATCCTTCAACCTTGATAGCAATAGCATAGAATTCATGCCGAAACGGCTCCATACTGGCGACCACGGTGGGCATGTTCTCTTCAAAGCTTCGTATGTCGAAATACGGCTGTTTCGGTGGCGATATGTTTATCGCCCTGCAGTAATCGGATATGCTGGTGAAGTGCTTCACGATTCAAAGGTAGTTGTTACGTGGTTAGATGTTTAGATGGATAGATTTTTAGATGGTAAGAAGGGGGTTTGACGGTTGACGATTGATTGTTGACCGATGACAACTGACTATTGACTATTGTTATTGAATTTACCATGGAGCTTGCGTTTAGGCAGCCTCCCCTTCGGTCATCTCGAGTGGTTTGCGAATGTAATGAGCAAATTGTATCGAGAGATTGTGATATGGATAATGACCGTTGACGGTTGATAGCTGACTATTGACTATTGAAATTGCTCTTGATATTACGTTACGCTTGTCGTTTCTCGATACAATCAATGCGAAACGCCTTAAGTCGTTTCTTTTGATCACTCGAAATGACAAAGCAGTAGTCTTC
>DIYD01000195.1 GCA_002428905.1 Bacteroidetes bacterium UBA6063
CAAATAAAACCTGAAACTGTTTGCATTCGGCGCAATACGTAACCATCCCATTAGAGGAGTTATAAAGACTACTATGGGTGCACATGTTTGGAGACTGCGTTAAAGTTATAGCGAACAGTGAAATAAATAGATCTTGGTGGAGCAGTGATGATACCCGGGCCGGGATAACTCAAAGCACGCCTTGTGAAATATGCTCTATTCATTACATTATTCAGAGCAAGCTTAACAGAGAAATTATTGCGCGACCAGCCTGCGTTGATGTCGTGAATGGAAAAGGAAGGAATTATACCTCGAGTACCATCAGTAACCAAAATGGCATTTGTTGCGTCGGTAAACTGTTCATCCTGGTAGCTAAACTGATAGGTGAAGAACCATTTTTTCCATGAAGCTCGTAAGCCAGATTTTATTACTATCGGCACAACGTATTCTATTTGATTGCCAATAAATGCCGATTCTCCACTGATGTATCTTCCATGTACATAGCTGAAGTTGCCAAAGGTGTTCAACTTCCAGTGTGTCTTATTTCGACTAAGAAGTTTGAGGATGTCCGCATTGATGTAGGATTCTAAACCAGTTGAGAATGCATCTCCAATATTCGTTCTGAATGCCGTTTGCTGACTTATCCCATTTCGTTCAAGTGTAATTTCATCGATGCCAATTCGGTTGTTGTATCGTAAATAGAATACACTGGCATCAAACCATATTGCCTTGTTTTTGCAAATCCCACGGAAACCCAGATCAATATTAAAACCGGATTCGTCTTGTAAGAGAGAATCCACCACCAGGTTTGGATTCGAAATACTCATATCGGAGAAGTTGATCGCTTTGTAATTCTGTGTCACATTCGCAATCCATTCTACGTTGGATTTAGATCGGTGGGAGATGCCCATACCAAACAGCGGGAAATGTCTTGTGTTTTGCCGTTGAACCGGAATAGATTCCGAAAAAATGACCCGGTCACCCGATATTAAACGATTTTTGTATACGCCTTCTACCGAAGTGTGAATGTACTCATAACGAACGCCAGGGTTGATGTACCAACTTGGCGATAATTCAATCATGTTTTCAGCAAAGAATGCATAGTTCTGAGCTGGGAACTGGTAATCGGATACGCCCACATCCTGTTTGTTCAGAAACTCAAAATTGGCTTCGGAACCTGCATTGGCAAACCCTTGTTTATTCTCGGTTTGACCACGGTAGAGCCGTGTTCCTATGAGCAATTTTGAACGTTTGCTCAAGAAACGGTATGAATGCAATAAGCGCCATTCTGTACCAAGATTGTGGAACTCACCAGAAATCAAATCACGTTGACGCATTGGATCTGGTCTGTGTGGTCGGCTTAGCTCTCCAACGGATTCGCGACAGGCAAAGAGGTAAAAGGCACGTCCATTTATAAGTGTTGAGTCGCCCAAACGATAATTCAGATTTGCACTGGCGATATTCCAGTCGACATTAAACCAGTTTCGGGTTCGCTTTGATTGGTAAGGGTCTTGAGCGAATTCGAAGTCTACCAGTCCACCCGGTTGTTGAGCCAGGTAGTCCATGTGTGTAAACGTAAGACTTAGATCGGCTTTCTTACCTAACTTCTGATTATAAGAAGCGTATGCCGTGTTCTGTCTGAACCTGGAGTTGGGTCGATATTGATCGCCGGTTTTACGTTGATAGAATGCATAATATCGGTGTTTTTTTCCACTGCCACCAACACTGGTAAACGACTGAAAGAAACCAAACGACCCCATGGTAAGACTTTGTCGCACACCAAACTTACTCGTTTCATGGTCCTTTATGTGGTAGTTTAGGAGACCTCCAAAGTGCGGGCCATACTGAAGTGATGCTGCACCCCGCACGAACTCAATCCGATCCACCGCCTCTGAAGGAGGGGTGTAATAGGTTTCAGGATACCCCAGAGCATCTGCACTGATGTCATGGCCGTTTTGGCGTGTATTGAAATTACTGGTTCTATTGGGGTCCAGACCTCGCGCTCCAATATTAAGTTGAAGCCCTGAAGCGTCATTTTCCCATATATTTAAACCGGGTATGGATTGATAAATCTGTCGAGCATTATTGGTGGCTAAGTTGGCCGAAGTTTCTTTCGGACGAAAGATCTCCGCTTTTTTGCCTGTATAGATCGATGTGCCACGCACATCTGGAATCTGAATCAAATCAGGTCGTTCAAAGTTCACCGTGTGCGAATTGAGTCTCTGATCAAGTGGGAATAGAATAAACCGAATTGAATGTACATCGGCTCGTATGTCTATAACCGTGTCGAGTTGTTGAAACCCATTCACATGAACAATAAATCCATGTCGTCCTAAATTTAAGTTCGATATTGAAGCCTTACCATTTCGAATGTCAATCAGGTTTGAACCGTCTATCACCAATTCTCCATGCTTCGTAAGTGGAATATTTTTGGTGCCATGATGAAGTTGGATGTCCAGATTTACTGCAAAGGACTGAGCAGCCAAGAGCAGACCCAAAATCGATATGGTGAGCAACCTTACCACGATTGAATCCAGTTTTTATGTTTCAACGAATAACCGACAGCGCTCAGGTCTACTTTCTCATCGATGAATCGTTGTGAAGGACGCCCGTTCATGCTTACCACCGCGTGAACAGTAACCTCCGGATCTTCAATTCTTCCCTGGTAGACATGTGCCAGATGCTTCGCATATTGCACCATAAAATCCGGTTGGATCGCCATTTGTTTCTCCTGAAAATCAGTTAGATAATCTGAATTGATAACTTCGGTATACCGTCCGGTGGTCTTATCACGCACAGTAAATGTGGCCAGACCAGATTTTTCCAGTAACATTACGCGCCAGCTAAATCGATATCCTTCTTCGCTTACCAGTACATTGCCCGGGTAAACTACATGGCGCAGTGGCAATAATACCTGAATACCAAAGTACACAATAAGTCCCCATTTGAATAGCTTATGTGGTTGCGCTACAAGACGAGCAGTTCGTACAGTCGCAACTGATCGAAAACGCTGGTAAATCTTCTCATGAAATGAACCACTGAAGAAGATTAGGTTCGTGGTAATCATCAGTATTGGGAAGATCCCAATGTTAAACAGCAAACCTGTAGTCACATGAAAAAGGATTACTGTGGCATAAGCGAAAGGCCTTGCCTTTTTAAGGGAAAGCCAAAGACCAATGGTAAGGTCATAGATCGCACCAAACCAGGAGAAAACGAAGGCCGTTACAGGCAATGTTAGCAGGCCTCCGATAAGAGGTAGATCTTTATGCTCAGGCAACCAGATACGAAGAGGCATGGCCTCAAACAACCAGTCGTGATTTACCTTTGCAAGTCCTGCAAAGAAGTACAAGACAACTACCTGGCCACGCAACATATAAATGTAGAGCGCCGGAATTCTATGCTGTTGTATTCCTGGCTTTCTAAGGGCATCCAATGAGAACGCCTTATGCGCAGGTGAGAACAACAATAAAAGAGCCAATAACGCAACGAGGTAGTGATGATTAAGGTAGTTGGTTGCATCCCACAACTCGGTATAGCTAAATAATACAAAGAATAGGGCAGTCATGGGTCGAAAGAATAGCCCGAGTGCAATACACAAGCTCGTGATTATCAACCCTGCGAATGCGGCGTAAATCCAAAACGGATCAGGAGTGAGTACCCATTCAAATCCATTGTACTTAAAGAAGAAGTCCGGTTCTATGAACAGTTTCTCAATCCACCCGTTGTTCCAAAAGCGAATAGATGTAACACATAAGGTTAAACCAAACAATACACGAAAAGTAACCAAAGGCCAGATGCTTTTGGTCGATAAAACCCGATCATGTATGTGGTTTAAGAAAGACATCAATCCGAATCACTTGGGTTATCTACGTACGTAATTGCAATACACATAACCGAAGGCATATCGCTTTTCAGGAGTACCACTTGTTCGGCAACGTCTTTATACGCCTTTATGACTGCTTCGTTATCGGTGTCAACCAGATCGGAAAGTCTGCCATTTAATTGCAGAACAGAGGCCATACCGAGGTCAAACTGTTCGTTGACCAGCGTAGAAATTTTGTCTCCGTTTTTCTGGGCTTCGATGTAGTCGAGTGCTGATGCCAAACTATTCGAACCCTTGCCATTAAAGACTTGCTTTGATGCTTCGAGTGAACGCACGATCAGTTCCAGAGAAATGCCGCTGTGGTAGGCTTCAACCTCGGTAGGGTTTGTAAAACCAAGCGACAAAACACCCGAAGGAACACCAAGCTTGTTTCGCTTAATCTCTTCGTAGTTTTTGTTTAATCCGTTGATAATTAGACTTAGACCTTCACCTGAGGCAGTTCCAATACGGTTGTTGAACTCCGAAGCAAAGGTTTGCCAATCCAGCACAACATCTTCTAAACGTTGAAGCATGTCGTTTACAACGGCTTGTGCATATCGCTGGTAGTTCACATTGGAATTAAACGAGTCAATCGTGGCTGCATCGTTTTCACCCAAACCAAAGTAAAGTAAGTCCAGTGCAGGGAAGCCTTTGGTGTATTCATCCGGAGAAGAAAAGTTTGTGTCCAGCGCCTGAATCTTAGCCCTGGTTTGTAATACGTTAAGCGGGTAATTGTTTAAACCGTTTGCTAAGAAATGCGTTTCAGCAGGTCCGAAATCAAACGGCGCTGCCGATTGCCATGCGAGGTAGGAACGTTTGAATGCTGCCTGCACTGAATCAAGGTTGGCTGAAGTCGGATCAAGAACAAATTGATCGTTATGTGCTTGTAACACAGTACACTCGCTCTTCAGCTCGTTGTAAGCTGGAATTATGATGTCACTGCTGTAGTGACTGAGCAAAGGCTTGACATCGTAATCCTGTAAACACAGGTTTTGATTTCCTTCGTCATCCTTACATGAATAGAAGTTCCCAGAGAAAACCAATAATAGGGCAGCGAAAGCCGCCCCATATGTGTTTGCCTTGAATCGCTTATGAATCGACATGATCTTATAAATCCGCTTTAACAGATGTCATCGAAACGGCATCCGCAAGTTGATCACGCGCTGATTCGATATTCTGAATCGTGGCGTTGTACAAGTTCATTTTGGAGAAGTCTTTATCTCCCGCAATTTTGACCAGTATTTCTTCGATTTCTGCATTCGAGACTGACTTTTCTGGGCTAAACTGTAGACCATATATGAATCCAATTGCTTCTGACAATGCATGCGCTCGTAAAGCCATGTCATCAAAGTTTTTAACTGCAGCATTTAGGTAATGAATCGCTGAACCTGCAGGTACTTTCTCCAATTCCATACGCACTTTCGCGATGGCTTCGTCACGTGCAGTAAGATCCTTGTTGCTGATGGCTGCCCTGCCTTTTAAGAAGGCATCCATAATGGGTTTGTTGCAGTTTAAAACACCGTTGCGTTTGTTGCTGTAGCTGCCTAAAAAAACAATGTTGTCGGTATTTGTCGGGAAGTCAGTGGGTACGCCAAAGTAGCCAAATGCTTCGTCCCAGTGGTGTTCCATTTTGGTGCCGGTACCTTCTATTACTTCTTCATTGTCTACATCCATTTTATCTGAGCCGGTATATACCGCGGTGATTTGATAGTACAACAGTGCACCAATCAAGCCTTTTTCAAATACCTGACCTTCTTCAAGGCCGTTTGCATTCAACAGGTAAGACTTGGCATTGTCTTTGGAGTTTACAACTCCAGCAGTGCCATCTGTTCCTACAACAGTCGATGCGCTCGATACGGCAACGTCTTTTAACAATTGATCAAATACGGGTTGAACTGCAGCAAATGTCTTGTTCTTCATTTGCTTAGAATCCTCATAGGTTCCGGCCCAGCCAGCTTTGGTTGCATCGTTACTGAACATAGCCAGGAGTTTTGCTTCATCCAATCCTGTGCCCATGGTGTTTGCTGTTTTAAGGTAGTTCTTTAATTCGGTGAACTGTCCAATGCGTTGTGTTTGACCACTGTAGCTCACGTTGTCAAAGTTGTAGGAGGAAGGAACTGAATAAGTCGATGGTTCGATAACATCGTCATCGGTACATGATTGGAAACCTAGTCCAAAACCGATTAAGGTAAGTAGTGAAAATATGCTTAGCGTTTTGCGCATTACTTGAATTTTAGGTGGACAAAAGTAACCTTATTTTTAATTGGTCTAAATAAGCATAAGATTATTTTTTTATGATATCCGTCAACTCTAAAAAACCACTGTTTAAGGCACTGAATCGAAGCTTCGCAAAGACGCGTGTACTGGCATTTTCGCCTCAGATTTCGGGTAGAATGTTCTTTACCCGGCCCACTTCCCCGGTTTCTAATCGAACCTTTATTCCGTGTGGGTGAAAAGCGGATTTCGTGAGAATGCGCTCCACAAAACCATCGGTAAGTTCACCGGTGCGTTGATGGTGTTTTTGAACAATTTCGACTTCAGCACCGATTTGGATATTGCTTCGCTGTCGTCCGTCTGTAGACATTAGTCGTTGATCTTAAGTACGGCCATGAAGGCGGATTGTGGAATCTCCACGCTTCCTACCTGGCGCATTCGTTTTTTACCGGCTTTCTGCTTTTCCAGTAGTTTTCGTTTACGTGAGATATCGCCACCATAACACTTGGCTGTAACATCTTTACGCATGGCTTTAATCGTCTCACGAGCAACAATTTTACTTCCGATACCCGCCTGAATGGCGATTTCGAACTGTTGTTTTGGAATCAACTCCTTGAGCTTTAGGCAAATCTTTTTACCATACTCGTAGGCTTTGTCGCGGTGTATGATCGCAGATAGAGCATCAACCGTCTTACCATTCAATAAAATGTCGAGTTTTACCAGGTGTGATTCGCGGTAATCAATAGGGTGGTAGTCAAAACTGGCGTATCCACGCGAAATAGACTTTAATTTGTCGTAGAAGTCGAAAACCACCTCTGCCATTGGCATCTCAAACGTCAACTCAACCCGACTTGTGGTCAGATACACCTGATTTTTAAGTAAGCCGCGCTTTTCCATACACAAACCCATTACCGCGCCTACATAGTCACCAGCTGTGATAATCTGTGCATTGATATACGGCTCTTCAACATAATCCAAATGATTGCCCTCAGGTAAGTCTGTTGGATTATTTACGATGATCTTCTCGCCTTTCTTATTGAACGCATGGTAAGATACGTTCGGTACAGTGGTAATAACCGTCATGCCGAACTCACGCTCTAATCGTTCCTGAATGATTTCCATGTGCAGCATGCCCAGGAAACCACAGCGGAAACCAAATCCAAGCGCCGCCGAAGATTCGGGTTCAAATACCA
>DIYD01000208.1 GCA_002428905.1 Bacteroidetes bacterium UBA6063
AGGAACCCTATGAGGTATTTGAGCAGAACTTCACGGGGTATACCTCCTTACGTAGTCATATATTTAGTCTAGAAGAGGATTGGCTTGCGATCACCAATGATTTGGATATTAATGAAGATCCCGATAATCACTTCATCATTGACGAAAGTGTGAGAACAGTATTAAATGTGGATGGTGAAGTTGCTACTACCAATGAGATATTTAAGTTTTACGAGGATTATTATTTAGAGTTTTCAGGTGCACAAATTGATACAATTATTTTGGCTTTAGACTCTGTCAATGGTGGAGATATAGACCCCGATAGTATAGTCTCAGACTCGTTTGAAACGGTTAAGATTTTTGGAAAGACCATTAAAATTAGAAAACGAGGAAATAAGAGAATACTAGGTTCAGGTTGTGGAACCCGCACATTGAAAAGAGATTCGGATTTTGAGCCAAACGCTGCACAAACACGCCGGATCAAATGGGTGCTATGGATTGAGAACAACCCTATAAGTAGAGGCACGGTACACGCTAAAACCAAAGGTTATCAAAGACGAAATGGTAAATGGCGTAAATACAGATCTGAAGTATGGGCAAGATGTTATGGTAAAATGACGGAAAACGATGATAACTGCACTACACATGATTTCGACTGCCAGACTGAATATAAGAAGAAAAAAAGAATAAAGGTTATTGGTTGCGTTCAAGGACTTACAAAAGCCAAACCAGGTGATGTCAAAGGCAAGCACTATGGTGCGGAAGGCGTAGTCGCCAATACGGTGCTCAACTGGTAAAATAACTAAGACGAGGTGAAACGGGGTTTGCCTCGTCTTTTTTATATCAGGAAGATTGTTGTAGCCATATACCAAACACTCGATTAAGTTGAACGATTATCTGAAAAGAGCAATGCAAATAAGGTGGTTTAGTCTTACAATCCTTGGAGTTGTTTTATTCTGGTCGAAGGCAAAATCTCAATGCGGTATTGGTCAGATTGCTTCGGATAATCAGGAGGCATTGAGGTTGAACGATGGACTAAAACTTCATAAATCAATCCATGTAAGCGATTTGACATTCGAGATTCCAATTGCTATTCACCTAATTGAGCATGTAGACTCAGACCCAATTCCGATCAGAAAAGTGGTAGAGGTAATTGCAGAGACTAATCAGAAACTCAATCGACCAGATACTCTTACCGTGCGGCACGAATTCCAGGAGGTTGTCGGTGTTCCCGGAATCGTCCTTCAGTTACTGGATGAACGTGGGGAATTCAGAATTCATCATGTACGTACAAATGAAATTACTTTTAATGATGGCGATTCTACATACGTAAAGGAAAGAATGAAGCAGACGCTCATGGGAGGTGCAGATCCAGACAATCCGGAAGAAGTGCTGAATATATGGGTGTGTAATTTAGACCCAATGGTGCCAGGACATTCCAGGATCTCAGGATATGCCTTTCCTCCTTCACAGGATAAGAACTGGGGTGACTTGTACAAAAGGCCATTGTATTTTCAAGGAATCGTAGTGGCAATCAATCAGTTCCAAAACAGCGATGTATTAATTCACGAATTAGGACATTACATGGGGCTATTGCATACATGGGGGAATAACATTCCAGATGCGAATAACTGTTCATCCACGGATTACGTTGATGATACTCCACCATGCACGATACCAACAAAATTTTGCGATTTCCAGAAGAATACATGCGATATGGATGAACTTCCTGACATGGTAGAAAACTTCATGGACTATACATCAGGAACGTGTAACAAATACTTTACCAAGGGGCAGATAGCCCTTGCTAAATGGAATATGCTAAACTATAGGAATTCAAATTGTAGGATAGTCAAAGACACTCAAGAACGCGAGCCAGGGCTGCAACTTATGGTTAACCCGGTTCGATCTGGTAATCTGTTTATACACAACACCTCTAGTAGACACATCGGCAGAGCTGTTGCAATACTTGTATATAATTCCAGGGGTTGTCTGGTAAAGCGTCAAATAGTAATATTATCATCCATAACACAGGTTGACGTCTCTGATCTGAAGATGGGCTATTATGTTTTAGTGATTCCTGATTATTACACAACTACAAGAATTCGGTTCGCAAAAATGGATTGAGACCAGGAGTTCGTAATTAGAACAACATCTTTTGTTCTTATTACAGATTTCGATTCAAGAACATAGAATACAAAAACCTGTATCGTGCTAATTGAATGGTTCATGGCGATGATTGTTTGATCCATATTATCCTCAGCTCTATGGTTCGAGTGGTAAAAACCGTATCGTCACTCTACGGTTTTGTTGGTGCTCTTCTTCGGTTTGCGCATTATGTATAACCGGATCCGTATCGTTGTATCCTTTTGCTACAATAGCGTTTGGTGGTATTCCTCGAAGAATTAGATAACGCCTTAACGCCTCCGCTCGTTTACAACTCAAACATGTAGAGTATTCCTCACTAAATCGTTCGTCGGTGTGTACGCCTACTTCCATCGTAAAACTGTCGTGCTTCAATATGTCTTTTGCTATCAAATCAAGTAACATCGTACAATTGTTGCGAATGGAGTCTGAGTCAAGATCAAAAAAGAACTGTGGAAATGTCCATTGTGTCTCAGACGGAAAAGAATCTTTCGAATTTTGTCCAGAGCAATTATTGCTGAAACCAGTCAGTAATACAACAGAAACCAATATAGTCTTAAGCATCGAAGACATATGCAAAACTAACGCTAAATAAAATCACTGCGTGACCCGAAGCTTTAGCGAAGGGTCACTTCCCCCTTCCCTGAATCATAATCAGTGCGGTGTAGATGAGAATTTTAAAGTCGAGGGCTAGTGACATGTTTTCCACGTATAAAATGTCGTATTTCATCCGTTCTAACATCTCTTCCACGTTCTCTGCGTAGCCATATTTAACTTGTCCCCAGCTAGTAATTCCTGGCTTTACCCGATGAAGTCTTTTGTAGTGCGGTGCTACTTCAACAATTTTATCAATGAAATACTGACGCTCCGGGCGTGGACCAACCAACGTCATGTCGTTGATCAATACGTTGTAAAACTGTGGTATTTCATCCAATCGCGACTTACGAAGGAATTTTCCCACCTTAGTTATTCGCGGGTCATCCTCTGAGGATAACTGCGGACCAGTTCGTTCAGAATCGACGTACATGGTTCTGAACTTGTGAATCATAAACGGTTTCCCACCCAGACCGATGCGCTCCTGGCTGAAAAATACAGGCCCTTTACTGGTGAAATACACAGCGATGCTAATAGCCAAATAAACCGGTGATAATAAGATCAGTGCAATAAGCGAAGACGCTATATCCACAAACCGCTTAACACTTTTCTGCCAGTCGGGCATGAGGTACGGACTGATCTGAATCAACAACGTCCCCAGAATATTATTCATGCGAACGCTTCCGGAAAGAATGTCGTACATGTCCGGAATAATTTTGATGTTCACACCAAGACCACTGAGCTGATCAATGATTTTATTGATTTTGGCATGCTCGCTCGTTTCTACGGCAATTAAGGCTTCTTCGATGCCACGCTCGGTAATGATTTCTGGTAAGTCCTTATACGAGCCTAAATGATCTAGTTTGTCGGTCAGAACGCCTTTGTTCTCGCCGTTAACATTAACAAAGCCTTCAAAGAAGTAACCTTCGCTGTTTTTAGCGGTTTCTAATTCTTCGAAAAGACTTAAAGCCTTTTCATCCGACCCGATAAGAACAGTCTTGAAACCAATTTTTCGCGTTTTGATGCGATTACCAATACGGGTTGTAAGTATGGACCTAAAGAGTTGAGTGATGCCAAAATGGAAGCCAAAAAGTGCAACAAGTGACCCATAATACGCCGTATAAGCCATTACATGGTCGTCGAGCAGTACCCCGAAAAACAGGATAAGTGATCCAAAGAAACTGACAATCAGTACTGCGGTAAACTCACGCAAACGAGACTTGCGTAACACCTCATGATATTGACCATACAGATAAAAGCTTAAGACCCAAAATATGGGAATAGTAGCTAGGCCAAGGTATAGATTATTGTCTCCTAAAATTTCGGAATAAGGTTTTCCTTCTTGAATATGCGAGCGATAAAAGAAAAATAGCAACCATGATAAAACACCTGCGGTGAAGTCAGATAAGATGTATAAAAATTTGTAAAAACGTATTTTCAAAAGTGAACCAACTTGAGGTTGTCAACATATATTCGGCCTCCTGCTTCAGGTCCGTACGCTTCCAGGAATACCCTAAACGTTGCGTTGGCATAACTCGGATTACTCATGTCTTCATTCAAACTGATATAACTTTTCTTCCATTGACCTTCCGTTGCAAATAGAACCAACACCGGAATGCGTGCAATTTGCACACCGGAAGCATCAAATACGTAAAAACCAACCTGAGTATTGGTCTCTAAATTGTAATTCATCTCCAAATAGGTGGAAGAATTACCTGGAATTGAAAATTTGCTAATGGTAGAGTTCTCAAACTTTTGATTTACCGAGTCAAATTCTACATAACCCGATACCAGACTTTTGGGGTGATGGTTGAACACTTCGTTCGGATCTAAGGTCAATTGAATGAGCTCTTCTTCCACGTCAGTACCACTCGGTTCCATACTAATAGTTCTGTCTTCAAAATCCTCTATCCACTTGAAGACGGTGCTATCGTGATACTGTATTACGGGGAAAATGGAATCCATTCCGCCAGGTTCCAGAATCATAGTGTCTTGAATGGCGCGATAGAAAGGATAGATAACACGGTTATTCGACCGACCATTGTTCTTTACTCCAGCCAAAACAGTTACCCGAGCAGTGTCGGCAATAAGAATGGGTACGGTAACAGGTACTTCAAACGCTCCAATGAGCTGGCCATCTACATATACCCAGGCATCGACGATATCGTGGTCGTTACTGCCCTGGCTGTTGTCGGATTTGGTTTCTAGTTGAAATTCATCAATAAACAGATAGGCTGGAATGTCCTCCTCGCGGTCGAACACGTTACAACCAGATAACAGCATTGAACCTAATAAAGAAGTATAAATGAGTAACGATCGCATGTTGCGGGCTACAAATTCGGTTGTTGAGAAGCTTTCTATCATTTACGCCTACTAAAGTTTCGTTCCAGTTGATCTAGAATCCGGTCGGCAACAGTACGACTTTCAATAAATTCGTTGATGCTCAACACAGGTTCTGTACCTAAAACGATGCAATAGTAGAAAGATTCTATTTCTTTTTCTAGAATTTCTTGGCGATTTACCCGTTCGTGATAGTTGGTTTGATCATTCATCTGTTCTTCCACGTCAATTTCGTCCATTGATTCAGGCATTTCTGAGCCTTTCACGATGCGCAGACTCTGGTTTTGGAAGTTTAACGTATGATAATTGTTGTTCTGGAAGAAGCGAATTTTATGCACTTCCTTATCTGCAATTTTACTTGCTGAAATGGTTGCAACACAACCGTTGTAGAATTCAACGCGTGCGTTAACAACATCAGGATCTTCGTATAATACACCTACACCGGTTGCGGATACGTGCTTTACCCTCGATTTCGTCATCGAAAGTACAATGTCGATGTCGGGAAGTAAGATGTCTTCAATCAGGGATATCTTTCGCTTGTTGTTCGGTCTTCGCAGGTAGTGGTTACATTCTATAATACGTGGTTCAAGTTCGAGGTCTTTAATCTCATTGTGAATATTTTCGAATCGCAAACCATTACTTATCTGAATGTGAATGCCTGCTTCAAGTGCGTAATTCGAAAGTCTTTTGAGTTGATGTTTGGTAAAGTTGTTTGTATTGGCTATGAAGATGTGTTTGCAGCTTTTGATCACTTCAACCAGGTTTTCATACAGGCAAAACGCCGGGTCAAAAATCAGAACTGCATCAACGGCTTTGTCCAATTCTTCATAGTTTCTCAGTGGCAACAGGTTCTCGAAGTCGTGACTTTGCAGTCCGCAACACAATCCGAACATTTTGTTGTCCAGAAACTTGCGAATCATTTGGTCGGAAAAGTTCCCCTTGCCAATGATGCCTACATTCAGTGTTTTTGAATTTATTTGCATTCAGAAATACACTTGCGAATTAACTTGTAATTCGACGCGGTATGAAATAATGTTTTCATAGGTTGTAGAAAAAAAAATACACTTTGGAGGATTCCTTTAAACACAAGGGGCGTCGTAAGCGCCTCATGCAAGAACTTAAAAATAAAGGCATTACAGACGAACATGTTTTGGATGCTATCTTAAACGTTCCACGGCATTTCTTTTTTCCGAAAGACTTCTGGGATGAGGCATATGAAGATAAAGCCTTTCCCATTGGAAGCGGTCAAACGATTTCTCAACCCTATACAGTGGCTTGTCAAACCCAACTACTCGGTGTGTGTAAGGGAGACGCCATTTTGGAAGTAGGAACAGGCAGCGGATATCAAGCGGCTATATTGGCCTATATGGGAGCTCAGGTATTTACCATAGAACGTGTAGAAGAATTGTTTAAAAGAACGACTCAGTTGTTCAGCCGATTACGTTTACCGGTTACCTGTTACCTGGGTGATGGCAGCATCGGATTACCGAGTAAAGCACCCTTCGACGGCATCGTTGTGACGGCGGGTGGAAATAGTTTGGCAGAACAATTGAAGGAACAATTGAAAGTGGGTGGTCGACTGGTCTTACCAACGGGTAATCGGTCAATCCAAAAAATGGTACTTATCACCCGAGCTGTTGAAAACAATTATAAGCGATCGGAACATGGAGAATTTAAATTCGTGCCTTTGTTGGGCAAATATGGTTGGGAAACTTAAACAAGCTGTTATTGTACTTTTCGTGCTCACGCATGCATCAGTATTCGCATCGACTAACCTTACTGTTAGTGTACAAAAAGGAGATGGGATTCAAACCTTGTTAAGCCGCTATAACCTCAACCACAACAATTGTAATTTGGATTCTTTCTTAAGCCTGAATAACCTGGGGCCGACAGACTATCTAATATTAGAGAAGAAATACAAGCTGCCAATTAAGGTGTACGACTACAACGGTGGCACAATTCGATCTACCCTTGGTATTGATGACTACGACAAAGCGTTACGTATTCAAAAATTCAACGAAGCCCTTGTGAGCGATGGCATCAAGAAAGCAAGTCATAAAACAGATAATAAGCTCTGGGTTCCATACCACGAGTTATTCTGCTTACCTACGGTTAGTGATTTCAAACCGTATACGATGAATGTGCCAATTCTTGGATCTG
>DIYD01000329.1 GCA_002428905.1 Bacteroidetes bacterium UBA6063
ATAAATAGTAATAAGTAGTTCACCTTCTTTAAGCCTTATGCAGGCATTAAATCCGGCACAGCAAAGATAGAAATGAATATTTTAAAAAACCAAATAAAATTTCAAAAAAGCACTTTATTTTAATTGTATGGCCTTTATATTCAGTGTTTTACAAATCCATTTTATGGCGGCAGTATTTTGCTATTCTATCGGCCTTTGTCTATTTTTGGTTCGTCGTCACGTCTAAGGTGACACTAATTTAAGTGTTGAATTTATGCTCTATCGACTGTTAAAAATTGTACTTGGGTACGCGGTTCGTAAATATTTCATTTCCATCGATATTAATAATGCCGATCGCATTCCGAAGGACAAACCAGTGATTTTGTTACCCAATCATCGGAGTGCATTTATGGATCCGGTAGTCATTGCAACTCAGATAGAGAGAACCACGTATTTTCTTACCCGGGGTGAATCGTTTGGCAATCCATTGGCCGTTCGCATTTTCAAGCAACTAAAAATGATTCCAATTTTCAGACGAGAACACAATCCAGATAAAGTTGATCAAAACGAAGATATTTTTAGATACTGTCATCAGCTAATGGCTGAGAGAGGCTGCCTTATGATATTTCCGGAAGGTATTTGTCAAACCAAGCACCTTCTTATGCCAATTAAAACGGGTGCAGCGCGGATCGCACTGGAGTCGGAACGTAAACATAACTTTGAGTTGGACATACACCTTATCCCCCTGGGCATTAACTATTCCAATCCACACCGGTTCAGAGGACAACTGAATCTATCTATCGGAGAACCGATTAAGATAAGTAAATACAAAGATGCATTTGAGGCCGATTACTGGAAGGCCGTTGAGTTGGTAAGTGAAGAAATCGATCAGGGGCTTCGAAACGAGATTTTAATCCTGGACGACCAATCCGACATTGAGACCATCCACCAGATCGAAGATATTATTCAATTCGAGGGGGCAGAAAACAATGACCTGTCGTGGTACCAGTTTCGCCAACGCATAAAACAGGGGCTGTATAGTCTTAAAGAAACAAATGCGGTTCGCTTTCAGGAATTGAAACAGGGATTAGCACATTATTATAGTAGTCTAAAGCGACTTCACCTGTTTCGTTCTTCTCGCGTAATGAACTACAGCGGGATGAGTTGGGCAACGGGCTTTTGGCCGACGCTTGTTTGGTTAATTGTTCTGGCTCCGTTGGCCCTCGTTAGTTACCTGCTGCATGTATTACCTTTCCTAACCACTCGACTTGTGTCACTCAAGGTGGTTAAACGCGTAGATTTCTTTGGTTCGCTCGCTCTAATCCTCGGCCTTTTTATTTTTACGGTTTTCGGGTTGTTCCAAACCTGGATTGTCTATTCCCTAACAGCAAACTGGATTGCCACCCTGGTCTTTGCCGCAGTATGGCCGTCTCTGGGCTTGTTGGCTTATGGTTACGTAGCTGAACTCAACCGGTGGATTCAACAACTCAACTGGCGCATCATCTCCAGTCGTAAAAAGCGGCTAGCGCATGAGTTAGATACGATGCGAAAGGACCTGCAGGCTTCGGTTCAGTCCGTTATTTCAAGTCAGGTTACAGGTAATTGATCACCCCAAAATGAATTTTCGCCTGGTTTAATTGAATGCCATTGCCCTGTTCACTTCCCAACGCATAAGCCAGATTCAGTACTCCATTATTGATGTCAAGGTTCACACCTACACCAAATCCATAAGGCATATCGCTGGTATTGGAATTTTGATTGGTAAGGTAAGCCGCATTGGTGAAGAGTTGGAAAAAACTATTGCCACCAAAAAGATACCTGTATTCTAACGTGAGCATGGTATAACCACTTGCCTGAAGCGATTGTTCATTAAAACCCCTTAGCGATTTTGCCCCTCCAAACCAATACAGATCATTGTCGAAAATGGTGTTGGCTATAAGGTGTTGACCGTCAATAGCCGAAACCAATGCCACACGTTTCCTGATTGGTAAAAAATGCGTAATGCCATAACTGAATTCGGCCTGAATCGATTTCAGGTCCAACGAGTCGTAAATGGTATATGCCTCATTGGCCGCGTTGCGAAATTCCACTTCCGAAATCCGTATGTCTTTCTGGATATTACGTGTTCCAACATTGCCATTTAGTTGCAACTGAAATCCTTTACGCGGATTCCTGGGGTTGTCTAGCTTACTCCGAAAGAGTTGAATGCCATAACTAGCCGAGTTTACGGGATTTGTTTCAGGCAGGCTTTCATTCAGCCGTATGGTAGACGTGTCTACACTAATCAAGGCCGATGTTTTTCGTTGGATATAAAACTTCAGATAATCTGAACCTTCAAATAGATAATTTATACCCAATTGAGTCTGAACTGTAAAGAACTGTGTGTCGAACTTGATGTAGTTAAACTCGCCATTCACGCCAACTGGCCGCTGTAATAAGTAGGGTAAAGACGCTTTCATGTCTAATGTCTGCGATTGGGCATTGAAACTTTTCCAATGCAGGGCATAACCAATACCGCGCTTCACAATGTTTTGGAGTTTTATATTGGCCTCTCCGGTCAACAAAAGTCGGTTGTCGGTATTGGGAGCAAAACCAACAATACCATCAATCTGATCCGTTTTACGTTCGTCGATGTAAACATATACGTTGACCTTATCGGCTACAAAGACAACCCGACTTGGTTTCGCCAGTTTAATGTAGGGTAGTTGAGTTAAGTTGTCATCAATTTTACGTGCGATCTGCTCACTGTATACATCGCCAACCTTAAACCCTAAATACTGGTATAGGAAACGTCGTGAAACCTTAGCGCTGCCTACAATAGAAATAGAATCATACGTGAATAAACGATGTTTGTCCAGATTCAAATAAGCCGAAAGACCATCATTTAACGCTTCAACACTATCAAGTTCAATAGAGGTAAATGGGTAACCATGGTTTTCGCCGAACTCAAGCAGATCGTCAACCATTTGATTAAATGCTCTAACGGAGTATTGGCCGTCATTACGTGCAAAATTTGTTTTCTCTAACCACCTGGAAGCATCTTCATGAAAACGAAGGTTGGCCCAGTTATATTGATGCCCGAGGTGGATGTATGCCCGGGTTCTATTCGAGTCGGTTTTGACGGAGTCTATCGATGCCGTTAAATGACCTGAAGAGCGGAAGTCTCGCACAATTTCCTGTGCATTTTCCAGGGCTTTATTGGCATCGTCTACCTGAATCAATTCCGATTCCGTAATGTACGATTTGCCAATAGAGTCTATACCAATGATCTGCAGATTGTGTTGGGCCTGGCCAGACAGAACACAGCCTAAAATAAGAACTAAGAGACCGAAAAATCTGTAACTATATTGTCGTTGGTGTCTAAACACGGCGTAAAGATAACGTACCTCGTGAAGGATAAGTGTCAGGCTTATCTGGCTTTTTTAGCCGCCGGGGTGTAAAACTCCTTTAGGTAAAAGGGTTCAAAGTAAGCCAGGTCTGCAAATTCACCGGCTTCAAACGCCTCGTGTGCCAGTAACCCCATAAACAGTGCCGATAAGGCGTGATCATGCATAAAGTGTGCGTTTGCGTTTTGCACGGTCTGCATTGTCTTGTCCACGCCGCTACCAATAAAGTAAACCGGTTGGTTCAGGAGATGGTCAAACGAGGACTCCTCCACAATCATGGGCTCCGCTTTTTGTACAAGAGACAAGCTGGTGTCAAATGCAGCCGTGTATACTTCCATACGCCGTGCGTCAATAAGTGGACAAATCAATGCATCACCATTGAGTTCGTGCAGACTTAGAACACCGTTCGCCATTACCTTCAAAGAACTCAAAGCAATGAGGGGCACATCAACTGCGTAACAAAGGCCTTTGGCCACGGAAGTGCCAATTCGGAGGCCCGTGTATGATCCGGGACCACCACTTACCGCTACGGCATCAAGGTTATGCGCACTTATGTTGTTATTCTTGAAACATTTTTCGATAAGAACAGTAAGTACTGCTGCATGCTGAAACGACTCTTCTTCGCTGTAGAAATCCAAACAGGTTTCGCCGTCAAAAAGTGCTACAGAGCACACTTCCCCAGAGGTCTCTATACATAGGATCATCGCCATAGCGCAAAGATGCATCAAAATGTCATCATATTAGCTGATCGTGCGAGGCGGTTTGCACGTGTTTTCTGTTAATATTGCATCAAAAAGATAGGTATGCGTAAGAACGCTGTTTCAGCTCCAGATTGTAAGAAAGTAGATCACGTTATGGATATCCATGGCGATAAACGAAACGATGTCTATTACTGGTTGAACGACCGGGAAGACGAAGAAGTCATCGATTATCTGAAACGGGAGAATCACTATACAAAGGAAGTGATGGCAGACACGGAAGAGTTTCAGTCGGCATTGTATACCGAAATGGTTGGGCGCATTAAGCAACAGGACGAGTCGGTGCCTTATTTCTTAAACGGTTACTGGTACTACACGCGGTACGAAGAAGGCAGGGAATATCCGGTTTATTGTCGTAAGAAAGACTCTTTGGACGGTGAGGAGAATGTTTTGCTCAACGTAAACCAAATGGCCGAAGGGCATGCCTACTATCAGGTTGGTGGTTTAAGCGTAAGTCCAGACAATACATTGCTTTCCTTTGGGGTAGATAATGTAAGTCGTCGCATCTATACCATTCATTTTAAGAACCTTGAAACCGGTGAAATTCTAGAACAGAAAATTGAAAACACAACGGGTGGCAGTACCTGGGCCGCCGATAATTCAACATTGTTTTATACAACAAAAGACGAGCAAACTTTGCGTTCCGACCGTATTCACCGGTACTCATTAGAGCAAGATGTTTCAGTAGAAGTATTTCATGAAGCCGATGAGACGTTTTATACGCGCGTGTATAAATCCAAGTCGAGAGAGTACATTATCATTTCCTGTGGTAGCACAACTACCTCTGAATATCGATATATACGATCAGATCAACCTACAGACGAATTCACGGTGTTTCACCCCCGTGAACGAAAGTTAGAATACGGTATAGCACATTTTCAGGATCAGTGGTATGTGGTTACCAATTGGAATGCTACCAATTTCAGGCTGATGACCTGTGATTTGCATAATACCAACAAGTCGAACTGGAAGGAAGTGATCGCCCACCGTGAGGATACTTTAATCGAAGGAGTGGAGCTATTCAATGACTATATGGTCGTAGAAGAACGCTCTGGTGGTCTAACGCATTTACGCGTACGTCAGATGAGCACCGGTGATGAGCATTATGTGGCTATGGATGAGGAAACCTATACCTGTGGTGTTGGTACCAACCCGGAGTTCAATACCAATATCTTACGTTTCGGCTATACCTCGCTAATTACTCCGGCATCAACCTACGACTACAATATGGCTGATCGTTCGCGGACGTTAATGAAGCAGCAGGAAGTTGTGGGTGGATATGATAAA
>DIYD01000072.1 GCA_002428905.1 Bacteroidetes bacterium UBA6063
GATATGCCAGGGCTTTGCGTACAACCATCGGTTAACTCAATCTGGATGGTCTCATTGCGTCGTATTGTCTTGCTGTATCTTTTGCCTATACTGGAATTGTTGTCCCAATTCAATTGATGGTTAAGGTCTAAACCTCCTGTTGATATAGCTGTGAATTCAACAGTTTCACCATAGCACGCCGTATCCGGGCCAACGATATGGACCGCAAGTGCATCCCGAACCGATATTATTGTGGTGCGGATTGGCTCATAAGAACTGCAACCATCGCTGAGCCTAACCTGAACAGTAGTGTCCTTGGATGGTCGAACATGTACCGGGTTTTGAAGCGTTAAACCAGTGCCCCAGTTATACGCAAAACTATCAGATCTTCCGCCGGAGGGAAACGCTTCCACCTGAACGGAGTTCCCCAAACAAATGGTTGTGTCACCACTGAGTTGGAGTCCAAGCGAATCACGTACCTGAATGGTAAAGAATGCGGTATCAGTTCCAGGTGTGCAATTGTCGGTAAAACTGATCCAGAACTCATGTGTTCCGGGTTCAAGTCCTTGTTCTAACTTTTGTGCACGCTCCAAAAACGAAGAAGCACCTCCAGAGGAATAAACGAAGTTGTATCTTCCCAACCCTCCTGAGGGGTCAACCATCAACTCAACATCGGTTCCCTGGCATATGGTGGTGTCTGGACTTTGCGTAAAAGTAATGTCGTCAAGCACTACAATGCTGATCTTTTCGGTTAGATATTGCTCCAAACACAGGTCGCCAAATGTAAGGTCGATCACCGTGTCTTTTGTTACAGTCAATTCAAGTAAACTGTCTCCAGGTGCACCATTCCACAAGTAAATATGGTCGCCTTTATGGCCTCCACGACCAAAAGCCCGAATGGTGATTTTTTGTCCTTTACAGGCGAAAGTGTTTCCAGTTGTGTTTAGCGTTAGTGTTGGCCGTATGGCCTGGTATCTGGCTTTAAAACCAGTACCAACTTTCAGTGGGTCTGAAGTATGAACGATGGTAAATGCACCTGAGGTGGCAGTAAGTGCTCTTCCGCCATTGGGAATAGCTTGTCCGGTGTAACGGCCCAAAAGCGTTCCGTTGGTGTTAAAACCGTCATAAACATACACGTAATCGTAGTTGTTCTCGTAGTCGAACTCGGTAAAGGTTAATTCGCCTCGAATACTTGAGTTAAATACAATCGTTAACGTATCCTTTGATAATCCCAAATAATCGTCTTCACCACTGTGATCGTAAATGAATCCGTGACAAACCTCAATCGTATCCCAACCATTTTGAGGCATCAGGTAGCCGTTGCAGATATCCCGGGTGGAGTCGTATCGTACAAAATTTCGTTTTGTCAAACTGTCTTTTGTCCCTTTATAACACGCTTCGGCAACAAGTTTAATGGTATGGAAGCCTTGTCGTTGAAAAGCATGTGTGGGATTCGCATCGGTAGAAGTTGTGCCATCGCCAAAATCCCACAAGAATGATTTGGCATTTAACGATCGGTTTTCGAACGTAACTATATCGCCGTTATAGCATTGCAGTGAATCTGCAGAGAATTTTACGGCCACATGTGCACTGTCGTATTCTTTGCCAACACCAACTGCATACCATGCGTTCGTGGTAGCTTCAACTTCTTTACTGCAGTTGCCGTAGAGGTCGTTTGCAGATTGAATGCCATAGTATCGTGCATCGTCATATTCGGATGAGGTTGTCAAATACACAGTAAGGTTACGAAAGGCAATTTGTTCCGCCTTCGACATGCCAAGCTTTGCTACGGTGTATCGATCTCCGTTATCGTTGGTGCCCGTTCTACCTTCGCACAGGAGGTAAAACCAGTAGTTTTGAACCCCACTATTCGTATGCACTCCTCCATTATCGGATGAAGACGTATGCCAATAGGTGCCTCTATACGTACTAGGATCACGGTGCGTTTTTGGGTTGGCCATGTTACGAATACCATTTTTGCTGTTCATGATGTCTTCACCCATGCGCCAGTTAAATTGGGTAGAATCGGCGTAACGCTCAATGGCATTACCAAAAATGTCGCTAAACGACTCATTGAGGGCTCCACTTTCATAGCGATATACCAATCCGGCACTATTTGTAGTCACGGCATGGGCGATTTCATGCCCACATATATCGAGACTAGTAAGCGGAAACCAGGAGGTTCCATTGCCATCGCCATACGTCATCACCTGACCATTCCAAAACGCATTTACATATCGGTTTCCGTAATGGACATAGCTTCTAATCTTTGCACCGTTTCCATCAAAGCTGTTTCTGTTGAATCGGTTCTTGAAATAGTCGTAGGTCATTTCTGCACCGTAATGTGCGTCGCCACCCACTTCATCGTAGTTCGCATTCTTGTTGTTCCAATAGTTGTCGGTATCGGTAAAGTCAACCGCACGGGTGTAACTCGTTCCCCGATTCATGTCATACGTCTCAATGCCTTTACCACGACCAGATTCCCGCAGGCGGAAACTGTTGGCCGACAGGCTGTCAGCGACTATAGGTCGATCTCCACGATAGCGTGTCTTTGCCGTTCCTTTGGCGTCCACAATATGAATCCGATCTTCATCTGCCCAGTATTCTCCGGTAATGGCATTGATAAAAACAAATGCTCGTGATAAGGGCTCTTCAGCGTAAATGTCAAACTTGTAACACAGTGCAAACTCGTTACTGAATAGCAAATCCTTCGGACAGTATTCCAAGACACCCACAGGGTAGTATGTAGCGTTAGGATCATTTGTCCATAGCTTAAGCATGGCATCCTCTCCGGGGATTTGCCACTTATAGACACTGGAATTGGTCTTAATCAGGGCAATTTCAAGTGCCTGTTTTTCGCTGAGTTCTGCGTTGGTCGATTCTACGTTGAACAGAACACCGTTCATGCTTTTCAGTACGTTGTGCTTAAAATGGCCAACAACATCACTGCCAATAATCTTTATGCCATTGAGATAATGCGCATAGCGCACGTGGGTGAAGCCCAATTCGTCTTCAAGACGTCGCACTTCTTTAACGGAGTTGGATCGATCAAGCTCCATGGTGTTCAGGAAATAATCCGGAAAATCTTCCGGGCTTATAGAACTCGTCTGTGGTGGTGAAGTGTGAAATTTTAATCCCTGATCGGTTTGTTCCCAACGCAATTGTTGGCCGGTCTGGGCCGTAACATCTAATTGAAAACAACA
>DIYD01000247.1 GCA_002428905.1 Bacteroidetes bacterium UBA6063
CCTTCTTCTCTACCATACTTGATTGCATTCACAATGAGGTTAACCAGCACCTGCTTGATCTTCATACGATCGGCATGCACCATTAGCGAGTTCTGGGCATTCTGCTTGAATGTACAGGTCACGTTGCGCTCTTTACGCAGGTAGTCCACCTCGTCGTACACTTCTTCTACCAACACGCGTAAATCAAAGTTGGAATATTCCATCTCCAATTCACCAGATTCGATTCGGTTTATATCGGTGAGGTCTTCTACAAGTTCAATCAACCGATCAACACTATCGGCAGATTGCTTTAAAAATTTATAATTTACTTTAGGGTCCGAGAGAGCACCTTCCATTAAGGTGTGAATGTAGCCCTGAATATGAAAGATGGGTGTTTTCAACTCATGAGAGACATTTCCAATGAACTCTCGTCGGAAGCCTTCCTGTTCTTTAAGCAGAGCGATTTCATCTCTGCGTTCTGCAGCCCATTTCGATACGTCGGAAGACACTCTTGAAATGGGGTCTGATTCCTCATCAATGTGCTTGTATCCCGACTTGGAGATGTTGATGCTTTTATAAATGATCTTGATCTTTCGGTAAACGAAACGCTCAAGCAGGTAGTGAATCACGAAGTAGCCGAGAATTGCTGTAAAGGCAAAAATAACAAGCGCCCATTCTGCGGCTCCAAAGAAAAGCCAACTCACCAATGTGGGTATAACTGCAACAACCAGTGCTGACAGTATGGCAATGTTTCTGGGTGAAGAGTTAAGATTCACTCAGGCAAAGGTAACGGGAATGAAGTTTATCCGACAAACTTGTAACCAACACCTTTCACCGTGTCGATTTTAGAGTCTCCGATCTTCTCACGGATTTTGCGGATGTGTACATCGATGGTACGATCCACCACAAAAACATCTGTACCCCACACTTTTTGTAAGATTTTCTCGCGGGTGAACACCTTACCTGGTCGAGAAGCCAGGAGGTAAAGCAGGTCAAATTCCTTACGTGGCAGAGAAAGACTGGCTTCCCCAACTGTAACCACATATTCATTAGGATTGATCACCAATTCGGAGTAATTGAGTACTTCGGCAAGGTCGGGCTCTGGTTGAGAATTTCGACGTTTCATAATCGCATGAACACGACTCAACAATGCCCGTGGTTTAATTGGTTTAAATACATAATCGTCTCCTCCAGCATCGAATCCGGCAATTTCGCTGTATTCTTCACTGCGTGCCGTAAGAAACATGATAAATGTGTTTGCCAGATCTGGATTTTCACGCATTTTTCGGCAAGCCTCAATGCCATCCATTTTGGGCATCATTACGTCCATGATAATCAGGTCTGGCTTAAAGCTGCTTGCTTTTTCTACAGCCTCTACACCGTCGTACGCGCTTTGTACCTGATACCCTTCTTTTTCGATGTTATAGCAGATAAATTCAACTATATCTACCTCATCATCAACAACTAAAACCTTCGAGCTCATGCATTAATATTACAGACGCAATTAACGCTAGCGAAGTTAAGAATTACTTTATGAAATGTTATAAAATGGTTAATTAAAGATTTCCGCGAGCTTGGCTTCAAGCTGATGTCCGCGAAGATCTTTGGCGATTATCCGACCGTTTTTATCCAGTAGGAATGTCTTAGGGATACCCGAAACCTGATACAATGCTGCAGCAGAACTCTTCCAACCTCTCAAGTCACTCACATGTGTCCACGTAAGTTGATCCTGCTGAATAGCGGCCTTCCAACGATCGCCGTTATTATCAAGCGACACGCTGAATACCTCAAAGCCTTTGTCTTTATACTTGTTGTATACACGAACCACATTTGGATTCTCTGCGCGACAAGGGCGACACCAGGATGCCCAGAAGTCAATTAAGACAACGTTACCTCTCAATGAAGACAACTTAACCATTTCGCCTGTTGGGCTGGCCAATTCAATTTCAGGTGCTAAACCACCAATATCCAATGCTCCAATCGAATTGATTCGGGTTTCCAAACGCTCTGTAAACAAGCTTGCAGGAGCATCTTTTTTCAACTTGGTTAATGCATTGTCTAACATCTCAGGAGAAGGCTTCTGAACAACATAGGTTGTTGCAAAATAAGTTGCAGGTCCACCCGGAGTATTCGCTATAAACGACTCAATGTCTGACTGACGTTGTTTTTGAATAGACATGTACTCGGCATTTGCTGCGCGACGGAAACTGTCTGATACTGCTTTAGGGTTTACATTCGAATACTTCGCCTGAAAAGCCATATCCGCCTTGTTGTGTCCTAAATACATGTCATATAGACTTTTCAATTGGTCATTTGCCACATCACCCTTCACCTCTGTTTCGATGTAATCACCAATGGTAAGATTTAACTCGAGCGCCTGACCGTTTGACAGTAATACAGGAACCCCAGGAGGTTTCATTGAGTTTACGGTTATATAATAGAACATGGGTTTGTCAGCCGCGGCATTAAACGCGTAGCGCCCTTTATCATCTGCTCTTACAGAATCAATAAAGCTTAGCTGACCCAGCTCCAACTTCTGAAGCACAATCAAATCACCTGCACCATCAACAAGTTTACCCTTCAATAAAAAAGAAGTATCGGTTGGTTTATCCGCTTTAAAACTCGATGCTACGGCAGGAGTTTCTTCTTCCATGGTTTTGTGCTCCTCGGCTACCCCTTTGCTTCCGCAACCTACAATGGCAATGCTCAACACCAATGCTAAACCTACCACTGGAGCAATAATTCTCTTATATCCTGAATGTTTCATATGTCTATCTATAACAAATAAAGTGCCTAAAGGTGTTTTTATCAAGCCTCCAGCTTTTCTCGCAACTTTTGACTTGTTATTTTGGGGTCGGCTTTTCCACCACTGTGTTTCATCACCTCACCCATAAATAATCCGAGCAATCCTTTCTTTCCCGCTTTGTACTCCTCCACTTTATCTGGATATGCCGCTAATGCCTTCGTGATTAATTCGTCGATGAAATCGGCGTCACTGCTTTGAACCACGTTCAATTCTTCCGCCAATTCCTGTGCTCCCTTATCGGGTTGTTCAATCAGTGCTGGAAAAATCTTTTGCTCGGCTACAGCATTGCTGACCACACCTTCGTCTACAAGACGAACCAACTCGGCAATTTGTCGACCAGTCAGAACAAATTCTGACAGTTCTATGGCATTCTTATTCAAAAAGGCCTTCACCGGTCCCATAAGATAGTTTGCCGCGGCCTTGTAATTGGATGTATGGTTGGCAATCTCCTGATAATAGGTGGCGATCTCCTTGCCTTCGGTCAACACGCTCGCATCGTAATGCGAGAGCCCGAATTCGGTAGTAAACTGATTGTATAGTTCTTCAGGCAAAGCCGGCATGTTTGCACGCACAGCTTCAATCCAGTCGTTAGACACCATTAAAGGCGGCAAATCTGGTTCTGGGAAGTAGCGATAATCGGTTGCAACCTCTTTCGCCCGCATGGAGAAGGTGATTCCTTTTACGGCATCATAACTGCGTGTCTCCTGAACAATGGTTTCTCCATTTTCATTGGCCTCTATTTGACGTTGAATCTCGAATTCAATAGCCTTGCGTACATTGCTGATGGAATTCATGTTCTTCACCTCTACCTTGGTTCCAAATGTGTCGGATCCTTTAGGCATTACGGAGATGTTGGCATCGCACCGCAGTGAACCTTCTTCCATGTTTCCATCGCATACATCAAGATAGCGCACCAGCTTGCGCACTTCACTTACAAACAACCCAGCTTCCTCCCCTGTCTTAATGACAGGCTCCGTCACAATTTCGATTAGGGTAGTTCCTGCTCGATTGTAATCGATCAATGAATTGTTCAAATCCATGTCGTGGATACTTTTGCCTGAGTCTTCCTCTAGATGAATTCGTGTTAGTTCAATATCCCGGGTCGATCCGTCTGCCTTTTTGATATGGATAAATCCATTGGTACAAAGCGGCGTTTTATCCTGTGTAATCTGATAGCCTTTCGGTAAGTCGGCGTAGAAGTAATTCTTGCGCGCATACAAGCAGTATGATGTTATATCACAACCGCACGCCAACCCTACTTTAAGCGCCATATTAACTGCCTCCTTGTTGTGCCGGGGCAACGCACCGGGATACCCCAGACTGGTTACGCTAATGTTGGCGTTGGGCATAGAGCCATACTCCGCAACATCCGTACTAAAGGCCTTTGTATTGGTAAGCAACTGGGTGTGAATTTCCAACCCAATTACCGCTTCATATTTATCGTTCAGATTCTCCATATTCGGATGTCTGCAAATGTAAGATGATTTTTAATCACATGGTGGCGATTTTGGACGTATATTGGACCAATGCAAAACTCCATTTATGTACCTTTAATGTACGCTCATCTGGCAACCATCATCCCCTGTATATTCATTGGTGCATTCATCTTTTTAACCAAAAAAGGGAAGCCAATACACCGTTCACTGGGTAAGGTATATATGATTCTTATGTTAATTACAGGTATTCTAACACTGTTCATGCCCGCCTATGTCGGACCGCGGTTCCTGGGCCATTTTGGTTGGATTCATTTATTCAGTTTGCTTACCATTCACTCTGTGCCTAAGGCCTATTTTGCCATCCGCAAAGGCGACATAAAAACGCACAAAGGGAGTATGATTGGCCTTTACATCGGTGGAATTTTGATTGCAGGAAGTTTCACTTTTATGCCTGGGAGATTCATGCATCAGTTTTTCTTTGGTTAATTTTGGCACCATGCAAATTCACCTCAAGAAACCGATTGTATTTATCGTTTCGTTGGCATTCATTGCCCTTAATAGCTGCACTTCAGAACCTAAGGAATCCGCAGATACAATCTTATTCAACGGTTCCATTTACACCGTCGACTCTGCCTTTAGTGTTCAAGAGGCTCTGGCTGTCAAAAATGGAAGAATTGTAGGTATAGGCACTACCGATGAAATTCTAGACCGGTTTGAGTCCATGCAGAAATACAACCTCGACGGTCAGGCCGTTTATCCAGGTTTCATAGATGCACATAGCCATTTCTTTGGGTATGGTAAGAACTTACAGGAACTGGATCTTAAGAAGGCAACATCTCTTGAGGATATGATCAATCGCACGGTGGCGTATGCACAACAGACCAATCCTTCGGTGATTATTGGCAGAGGCTGGAATGAAGAGAACTGGGCGATTAAGGGGAATATTTCCAAGTTCAAACTCGACCTGTTGTTCCCAAACACACCGGTGTTTTTGCAACGGGTGGATGGGCATGCTGCACTTTGCAATCAGGCCGCACTTGATCTTGCAGGTATCGATCAAAATTTCACGATTCAGGGTGGACGTGCCGAACGTATGGGGACTGTTTTAACAGGCTTGTTGGTAGACAAAGCGGCTGATTTAGTCAAGGATCAACTTCCGGCATTGTCATTAAGTCAGCAAGTAAAAGCATTAAAAGATGCGGAGAAAAACTGCCTGGCAGTAGGACTAACTTCTGTATGTGATGCCGGTCAGGAAGCCGACATTATTTTATTGATGGATTCACTGCATCGAACCGGCGAATTGAAAATAAAGGTATACGCCATGTCGAACCCCGACACCAACGATGTAGACCAACTGCTCAAGCATAAATTCAATGATCGATTGATTATGAGGTCTGTAAAGCTTTATGCTGATGGCTCATTGGGAAGTAGAGGTGCGTTGTTAAAACAACCTTACTGTGATGACTCCACCACGTATGGCCTCCTACAAAATGATGTGTCGTACTACGAGGCATTAATTGATTACTGTAAAAGACACAATTTGCAGGTAAACACCCATTGCATTGGTGACTCAGCGAACAAACTTTTATTGGAAATGTATGCCAGACACTTAGGTGGTAAAAACAACCTACGTTGGCGTATTGAACATGCGCAGGTAGTGGATCCTAACGACCAACACTGGTTTGCTGATTTTAATATTATCCCTTCCATACAACCAACCCATGCAACTTCCGATGCATTAATGGCTCAGGATCGTTTGTGCAATTCACCGTCTATGGAGGGTGCATATGCGTACCGCTCACTTATGGAAAGCTGCGGCATGGTTGCATTTGGTACAGACTTTCCGGTTGAAGACATCGATCCGGTTGCCACCTATTTTTCAGCTGTCAATCGAAAGGATCGTTTGGGAAATGTGTTCAAGGCAAAGGAAGCGTTAATGCCTAAAGATGCGATTAGAGGCCTGACCCAATGGGCAGCATACGCCAATTTTACCGACGACCAAACAGGCACGCTACGGGTAGGGAATCGCGCAGATTTCACCATCTTATCCGATCATCTGGGGAACGCTTTTGAACGAAGTCAGATTAAAGTTTCGATGACAATCATTAACGGTGAAGTGCTTTACACCAATGGCTCAGTAGATCTTGAGCCTGTGAACCATTAGACGGATTCTATTTCAAACCCAGCTTCTTTGACGGTCTGCTCGACCACTGCTGTATTGTCATCATCCAACTCTACATGTAAAAGCCGATCGGGATGCTCTAAATCTACCTTCCATTCATCAACGTTGTCTAATTTGTTGAGACCGGGTGATACCGAAGCCACGCATCCGGAACAATTGATATTCGTTTTATAAACTGCTTTCATTTTTTCTTCTACAAACCTACCTGTTTTAGTCGTAACGAGTTCAATAGAACTGAAATTGAACTCATTGCCATCGCTGCACCCGCAAGCATCGGATTAAGTAAAAAACCATTGATCGGATAAAGTACACCCGCTGCAACAGGTATGGCTATCAGGTTATAAATAAACGCCCAAAACAAATTTTGTTTGATTGTTTTTAAGGTTTCCCGGGAAAGTTTTAAGGCCTTCACCAGCTGCCTGAGGTTGGAATTGATTAGGGTGATATCTGCGGATTCCAGCGCTACATCCACCCCGCTACCTACTGCGATACCAACATCAGCCTGGGCCAGAGCCTCAGCATCATTTATCCCATCACCTAGCATGGCCACCACTTTGCCGCTGGCCTGCATTTCCCGAATGGCATTGCCCTTGTCTTGAGGCAGCATGTTTGCTTGAAAATTGTTGACACCAACAATGCGCCCAACGTTTTGAGCAACCATCTCATTATCACCCGTCAACATTACAACTTCCACATTCAAACGTTGCATCTTTTTGATGGTATCTTTGGCATTTGGTCTCACTTCATCTGCGAGCACAAACAGGCCTACCACTTCCGTGTCTCTCGCCATAAGCGCCACCGAATTTCCAGCCTCCTGAGCTATTCTTACTTGCTCCGTCATGGCACCTGTTAGGCGGGCCTTTATCGACGACATTAAAGCTTCGTTACCCAGGGCATACTTATGTCCGTCTACTTCTGCAGTTACTCCTAATCCCGTCCTACTCTGAAAATGCCTTAATTCAACCGGTACAGAGGGTTGGGGTTGCAGGTGATTTACGATGGCCGAAGCCAAAGGATGCTCAGACTGTTTCTCCAGAGCCAATGCCACCGAAGCGGTGTGTTTTTCATCGGTGGTATCTTCCCAAATAATATCCTGAACCGTAGGCATGCCTAGTGTAATTGTACCGGTCTTATCCACCACCAGTACATCGATAGCCTGAAGCCGTTCCAGTGCCGATGCGTCTTTCGCCAGTATACCTT
>DIYD01000276.1 GCA_002428905.1 Bacteroidetes bacterium UBA6063
GTTTCACGCTCACCACCTCCAACTACTTCGCCATATCCTTCAGGTGCTAACATATCTACTCCACGCGCAAAACGAGGGTTTTCCGGGTTACGTTTGAGGTAGAAGGCCTTTACTTCGTGCGGCCAGTCGTAAACCATCACCGGTACATCAAACATGCGTGTTAACACAGTCTCGTCTGAGCCACCGAAATCATTACCGTATTCGAAGTTCTTTGCCGAGTCTATCCATTGCGGAATGTTGCGTTCGTCTTCCTCCAACTGTTTGATGCGAATCTTGTTTTTGTCGATCATACTACGGTTGAAGTTAACCTTGCCTTTCTTCATTCCTCCAGCTGCTATTGCCGCTTCACGTTCGGCAATATTGGCCTTTAAATCTTCCATCTCCTGACGAGTCTGTGCCAGGTCGGCTTCCAGTACGGCAATGGTCTGTTTGCCATCCACTTCTTCTTCTCCCTTAATGATAGCCACGGCCTCATCATAGGTAAGACGGATGAATTTTTCGGCTGTTTTTTCCAGGATGGCTGTATCTCGTTCTAGCAGAGCGAGTTCGCTTTGACAATTGTCAAGTACTTCACGCACCACAAAGCGCACAAAATCTTCAATACAATCCATGTTGTCGAAGATGTCGTAGAATGCCATTTCAGGTTCAATCATCCAGAACTCAGAAAGGTGTCGTCGTGTCTTTGATTTCTCTGATCTAAACGTTGGTCCGAAGGTGTAAATCTTCCCCATGGCCATGGCCATAGATTCACCATAGAGTTGTCCCGATTGAGAAAGATACGCCGGTTCGCCGTAAAAATCGGTCTCAAACAGGTCGGTCGTTCCTTCGCACGCATTGCCTGTAAAAATCGGGGCATCCATTTGTACGAAACCTTCCTTTTGGAAGAACTTATGGATCGAAAAGATTACCTGGTTTCGCACCTTCATAATTGCCCATTGGCGTTTGCTTCGCAACCATAAGTGACGCTGGTCCATCAGGAACTCAATACCGTGTTCTTTGTTGGCTATGGGGTAATCCAGGGTATTTTGGTGGATTTCAACGGAACTTACATGAAGTTCATATCCTCCCATTTGACGCTCATCTGCAACTACTTTACCTGTTACCGATAAGCTACTTTCTATACCCAGCGATGAAACATTATTAAAGTTACCCTCGCCAAGCGTATTAATGTCAATGATGCATTGACAAAAACCCGAACCATCACGTAATACAAGGAAAATTAGGCCCTTGCTTTCGCGCTTGTTTTGCATCCAACCGTTTAGTGTAACAGTCGAATCCTGGTGTGTAGATAAATCTTTAATATATGTTTTCATCGAATTCGTTTTCAATTCTCTAATTTTGGGCAAAAATAAGGGTTAAACTCTGATTGAGGAGCCCGGAAAAAGGTAAATATGCTTAAGCAATCGTTAAGTCAAAAACTTCTGCAAAAACTGTCTCCTCAACAGATTCAGTTTATCAAGTTGTTGGAGTTAAACACCCTCAACTTTGAACAGAAAGTGGAGGAGGAGCTTATCGAAAATCCAGCGCTTGAAACCGGTAAGGATGACCCTGAACCAATTAATCAGGATGCAGACGATTTTGACTATGGTGACGACTACGGCGAAGTTGAGTCGTATGAAATTACGAAAGATGACACCATTGACGTTTCGGACTACCTGAGCGATGACGATGGGGGTATCCGATTAAACGATCAATACGGTGGTGATGATGAAGAGAAGGAGTTTATTCCGATTAATTCAGCTGTTTCGTTTCGAGAACGTTTGTTGCAAAGTGTTAAGCAAAATCTGACCACCGAACACGAGAATCTCCTGGCCGATCAGTTGATCGGAACCATTGAAGACGATGGATATCTGCGTCGCCCCTTGCGAAGTATTGTGAATGACTTGTTGTTTTCGGCGAATGTTCGAACAACAGAGGAGGAACTTGAGCGGATTCTTGAGATCATTCAAGACGCTGAACCTCCTGGTATAGGCGCACGTACCTTACAGGAATGTTTGTTGTTACAGATCAGACATAAGGCAAAGACAAAAAACACAGCTATAAACAAGCTAGCTGCTGAAATCATTGAGTTTTATATGGAGGATTTCTCCAAAAAGCACTATGCACAATTGATGCGAAAACTCGATGTGAATGAAGACTTCCTGAAAGAAGCCATTACATACATCTCTAAACTTAACCCAAAGCCAGCAGGTAGTGCTTCCACGGGTGAAAAGCAAACGGACTATATTATTCCGGATTTCATTGTTAAGGAGTCGTACGGCGAGTTGCAGGTAGAACTGAACAACAGAAATACACCGGTATTGAAGGTTTCGCCGAGTTACCTGGAAACGCTGAAAGGTTATGAGCAATCAAAGAAGCCCGATAAGAGCACCAAAGACGCGGTTCAGTTCATCAAACAGAAACTTGATAGTGCCAAGTGGTTTGTAGATTCGGTAAAGCAACGCCAAAACACGCTATTAGTAACGATGCGCGCAATCGTAGAATTGCAGAAGGATTATTTCCTCACCGGAGATGAAACCATGCTTCGCCCAATGATTTTGAAAGACATTGCGGAGAAGGTTCATCTTGATGTTTCCACCATCTCGCGTGTGGCAAGTAGCAAGTACGTGGAGACTGATTTTGGCATTTTTGTGCTGAAACATTTCTTTTCAGAGGGGATTGTGACCAGCAGTGGTTCAGAAGTTTCGAATAAGGAAGTGAAGAAGATCCTCAGTGAAGCCATTGACGGGGAAGATAAAAAGAAACCACTCACAGATGGTAAACTTCAGGAGCTGTTGAAAGAGAAGGGTTATAACATTGCCCGACGTACCGTAGCAAAATATCGTGAGCAGCTTCAAATTCCAGTAGCTCGTTTGAGAAAGGAACTGTAGTGAACCAACGACTGGCCAACTTCATATCGTTCTTGTTTCATCCAATTTTCATCCCGATTTATGGTGTCCTGGCCATTACGCAAATGCATTATGTAGTTTCGGCCAAAATAATGGGCAAGTTCGGCTTCATTCTATTGGGCATGTTTGTGTTGCTCTTGTGTGTAGTTCCGTTATACACAGTAATGCTCCTGTTAAGAAAATACAAGCCTAAAGAGCTTGCGGCTATTAATAAAGAGGAGCGAAGTAGGGCGGCTACAATTTTATTTTTTATTTACGCTTTTGTCGCCTGGTATGTCGAACCCATTTTCATTCATGAGATATTGCGCTTGTTTGTTGTTGCTCTTGCTGGAAGTAGTCTGGCATTGGCCGTTGCAAGCCGATTTGTCAAGGTGAGTTTTCATGTATTTGGTTGGGCCGGTATGCTTGTTCTTCTGGCAGCATTGAGTACTTCAGGTGATGGATATTTCATTTTTTGGATCGTTGCCTGTTTGTTTGTAACGGCGTTAGTAGCGAGTTCCAGACTGTCGCTCAAGGCACATTCTCACAAAGAGGTTTATCTTGGTTTTTTTCTGGGTTTAATTTGCAATATTGCGGTTTATTTAATTTTCGATGGAAGACTATAGTTGTATAAAATATGAGGTAGCTGGTGGTGTAGCAACCATTACCTTAAATCGTCCCGATGTGTTCAATGCGTTTAACGATGATCAGAGTTATGAGTTGCAAGATGCGCTTAAGAAAGCAAAGCGCGATAAAAATGTACGGGTAGTTGTGCTAACAGGTGCTGGAAAAGCATTCTGTTCGGGACAGGACTTAAAGGCTATTGCGGGAGCTAAGAACAGATCGTTGCGCGATTCGTTGGATAAAAGATACAATCCCATTATCAAAGCAATGCGAGGTATGCCCAAACCAATAATTGGGAAGATCAATGGTGTGGCTGCAGGAGCAGGTTGCTCATTGGCATTGGCCTGCGATTATACCGTAGCATCGGAATATGCAAGTTTTATTGAGGTCTTTATTAACGTTGGGCTTGTACTTGATTCGGGTTCTAGCTATTTCCTACCTCGATTGGTAGGAAGTGCCCGCGCATTCGAAATGTCGACTATGGGCACAAAGGTGAAGGCTCAACAGGCACAGGAGTGGGGAATTATCAATAAGGTTGTTCCTGCGGATGAGTTGGATGCTGCTGTTGGTGAAGTTGCGGCTTATTATGAAAAAGCACCCACCAAGGCGATTGCATTGATGAAGCAGATGATAAATAAGTCCTTCCATTCCGACTTAAATGAAATGTTGGAGTACGAAGCGTGTTGCCAGGAAATTGCAGGTAATTCAGACGATTACAAAGAAGGAGTAGCAGCATTCAATGCGAAACGCAAACCCGAGTTCACCGGGAATTAATGACAGGGAAGAGACAACGGGTTTCGTTATCTTTGGCCCTGGTTATGAAAAGATTTTTAGGTGTAGTTAGTTTAGCTCTTATTTCTTTCATTGGGTTTGGTCAGGATTTTCACTGTGGTGCAGTGGAACAACTGGATCACATGGAGCATTTGTATCCTGGTTACAAACAAAGCGTAAATGATGCCTACTTCAAGGCCGTAAAGGAAGCAAAACGAAGAAATCAGGCACATCAAAAAAATCAGGGTGCACCCATTGATACAACCTATACGGTTCAGGTAGTCTTTCATGTGTTATACCGAACACCAGACCAGAATTTGGCGGATTCACATATAATCCAGCAAATGGAGATCATAAATGCATGTTTTAATCGAGAGAATGCCGATACCATAAATACCCGTGAAATCTTCAAACCGGTGGCTGGTAATGCACGTATTCGATTTGAATTAGCTTCCGAAGATCCTCAGGGGAACCCAACAACGGGCATTACCCATACTGCAACGAATGCAGTTACGTTTAACATGGGTGGAACCAGTTTACGTGATCGCGTGAAGTCGAGTGACACCGAAGGTGTGGATGCCTGGGATACCGATAAATACCTGAACGTTTGGGTGTGTAATCTGCGCAGTACTACAAACCGTTTGTCGTTGTTCGGATATGCGTATCCACCACCAGATGCTGATTTTTGGGGTGCACAATATTTTAAGGCGAAGGAATTACAAGGTGTGGTGCTTCACTATGAGGCGGTAGGGCCAAATAACCCGGCAAACCTGTCACGTGAATCGTATACCAATGAGAAGACTGCGGTTCATGAGTTTGGTCATTACTTCGGTTTGAGACACACCTGGGGTGATGGTGGATTTAATGGTTGTATTATTGATGACTTCATAGACGATACACCTATTTCTTTGCGTGCCAATGCAGGTTGTCCTTTGGATAGAAACTCTTGTTCTAATGATACGTTCCCAGACCAGATTGAGAACTACATGGATTATAGCAACGCCGATTGTTCGAACATGTTTACCCAGGACCAGGTGAGTGTAATGCGTTATAACTTATTAAATCTCCGCAAGGATCTTGGAGAAAAGGAGATTGAATATGAGGAACTACCCCCAACCATCATTCAAAATCTTTATCCAAACCCGTTTAATGCGGAGCTTAAATATCAGGATGATACCCTAATTGAAAAATGGGTGACACTTGAATTATATAATACCTTGGGCCAGAAAGTAGTAGAAACTAAACGTTGGAAAGAAGGATACAACGTCACGTTTGATCACCTTGATGTTGCGCAAGGATACTATCGTGCGATGATTAAATATGAGGACGAAGTTTACTTTGAAACCTCGGTAATTCGCATACAAAGCAACTAAGCCTTAGCATCTTAATAACACCTTTTTTCTCCTTGTTTGGTATTGTTTACACCTCAGATTGTTGTGCCATATTTGCACATAACTGTCTGGTTAATAGCCATATGTGAGTATAGTTTGTGTGTGCAACCGGACCTGATTCGGTTCGATTCTTTGAGTTTTGTGTGTAACTGCCTGATTTTCACAATTTTCGAATTTTTTAGTTCAATCCATTGCTCCGTTGTTTGCTCTTGAGAAGAAATTGAGTTCAACTCAACACCTTCCAATTAATTAACGAGTGGAGTAATGGTAGTTCATTTTTACAAAGCTGCAATAGCAGCATGTGCAATTATGCTTTCAGGCATTTTTGCTAACTCAGTTCAGGCCCAGCCTTGCTACACAGGTTACGATTATCGCTTACCTGTGGAAATTGATAACAGGAGTAATGCGGGTGTTAAAGATTACGAGGTTTCACTACAGCTGAATACAGGTGCATTAATAAGTGCCGGTAAAATGCAGTCGTTGGGACAGGATATCCGTTTCTTGGATCGATTGGGTAACAGTCTTGCATACTGGATCGAAGACGGTACAATCAATTCTTCCGCAACTACAATCTGGATTCGACTAGACTCTATCCGAAATTACAGCAAGGATACGATCTACATGTACTACGGTAACTCTTCAGCCACAGCGAGAAGCAATGCAACATCCACCTTTCATTTGATTGATGAATTCAATGGGTCTACCTTGTCTTCGCTTTGGTCGGGATGTGGTGCAGGCACGGTTACTGTATCTGCCGGAAAACTTCAATTGACAGCGAGTAGTAATACGGCTAGCATATCAACCAGTAACGCGCTTTCCAGTCCATTGATTGTTGAGCTATTTGGTGTAACCAGTTCGGGTGGAGAAACGCAACTGGGGTGGGCAAATTCCTCAGGTGATGGGTATGCAATTACCCATGATGGTACTCAACTTGAAATGAAGTCAATTACACAGACCTCGTGCATTACTGCAACAGGTTTAGGCGGACGTACATCACTCGTAGCCGCAGGTGATTGGTCTTTTGTGTGGACCAATACGAATCAAAAGGCAGAGGTGAATGGAACATCGATAACCACCACCAATAGCTTGTATGCCCCAACGGCATTTTCAGATCTGGTGCTTGCAAACCAGGGAGGATCTGGTACACTTAGTATAGATCAGGTTCGCATTCGAAGATATATCGTAAACGCACCAGCCATAAAGGTTGGATCTGAGCAGAATATGAACTTTAGTATCTCTGCTTTTTATTCATCTCCACTATGTGCTGGAGGCACATTGAAGCTAGGTGTGAATACAGTGTCGGGTGCAACCTATTCGTGGTCTGGGCCCAATGGGTTCAAATCTCAATTACAGAGCCCGGAAATCACTGGTGTTGGGATTACAGATGCCGGTAGATATGACTTAACCGTTGAACTGCCATCAGGATGCGCCAGCAAATCCACCTCTGTAAATGTAAATATTTCGCCCAAAGCCGTTGGAGGAACAGTAAGTGGTACTCAAACGGTGTGTTCAGGTTCCAACTCGGGTATTCTGTCATTGAGCGGGCATACTGGAAATGTGCTGCGCTGGGATTCATCTTCAAGTGCAAATGGACCATGGTTTAGCATCAGTAATACGGGATTGAGTCAATCGTATGTTGACTTAATTGCTTCCACATATTATCGGGCTATAGTCGCGAATGGAAACTGTTCCGTTGATAGCTCCAGCATTGTTAAAATAACCGTGACACCACCTTCGATTGGTGGGAATATTGTTGGAGGAGACACAGTATGTGCAACAGCCAATTCAGGAGTTCTCACGCTTACAGGTCAAACTGGAAACGTTGTGCGTTGGGAGTCAAGTTTAAATGGGAATTTGTGGACTACCATCAACAATAAGGGGACGACCCAGGGGTATAACAACATCGGTCAAACAACTTATTACCGCGCTGCAGTGCGCAATGGAAATTGCAATATCGCTTATTCGGCAACCGCCAATGTTCATGTGGATCAACCTTCACTGGGTGGTTCGGCTGTAGGGGCCACGTCTGTTTGTCCGGATATCAATAAAGGGTGGATTACCCTAAATGGTGAGCGAGGAAATGTACTTCGCTGGGAATGGTCAGATGTATCAGGTAGCATTTGGCATTCGATTAACCAAACTACCGATAGTCTTGAATACATCAACCTAAAGTCTTCACGTAACTATCGTGCTGTGGTGCGAAATGGTGAATGTGGTGCGGAAGTTTCCAGCCAGGTAACCATAACCGTAATCGACCGTTCGAATGGTGGACTCTTAATTGGTGGAACGGAGGTATGTGAGACAGGAAACAGTGGTAAGCTTTCATTGACTGCTGCTGTAGGGACCATCGAAAAGTGGCAACGTAAAACTTCCATCTCAGGCTGGACCGATGTCTTATCAACGTCAACAAGCTTATCCTGGTTGAACCTAACCGATACAACAAATTATCGAGTGATTGTCTCAAATCAGGGGTGCTCAAACGACACTTCCAATGTGGCTACGATACTGGTTAATCCCAGAACTGTAGGTGGATACATTGACGGATTAAACGCTATTTGCGAAGATGATAATTCCATTTGGCTGACCAGTTTAGGGAGGTCAGGTAACATTATAGCTTGGCAGTCGTCACCAACCGGGTTT
>DIYD01000150.1 GCA_002428905.1 Bacteroidetes bacterium UBA6063
AAAACGTACAGAAGTGTATAGAAATGTACCTAAACGTAAGTTTTTGGGACAAATTTGTGACAAGAATGAACATTGAGCGGTAGTACAGAAATGTAATTTTTTGCCATAGAGATAGGCCAATAGTTTCATTTGCGCAGCCCCCCTTGCGATATCATCTTGGTTCTGCTATGTCAATTTAGCAGCAAGAGTTGAGGTCAATAGATAATAGAAAGTTACCCCAAGTGGATGAATTATATACATGTATCGATGCGTTTACGTGTTTTACTTCTTTATTAACCAATCGTGCAATTCTTCGAGAAAGTAGAACTCTTCTTCTGTGACAGAATATTGATGGAAATTTTCATTTCTGAGACTTTCAAGTTTGACCATCCATTGAGTTTTAGCCTCTTTTCCTCCACTTTTCTTAGTTTCAGATGGTCTCGTGTAGTCAGATTCAAATAAATCTCTCCAATTCTTCAAAGCAATTGTTCGGTAAGAAATAATAGTTAAACAATCCCAAGGATCAATTTCATCCTCTTCATTTTCGATTTTCAAGTTTTTGTCGTAAGCCATTTCAATTGCCTTTTTCGCAATTTGAGGTGGAACACCACTTTTAAACCATTTACTGCCAAATTTATCCTCTAATTTTTCTTTAAAATCAGCCTTGAAATGAGTTTCAATATCTCTAATAAATTGAAACGCTCTTGTGTTATACTCCCTTGCTTCTTTTTTGATGTATTCATCTAGACCCAACGGATGAAATTCTTCATGTACTTTTGAAACAGCAATTTGAAGAGATCTCCAATATTTTGTGTACCCACCTGTGCCATATGCTTTTCTAAGAGTTTCTTTAGTGTCCTCATCCATATCTTGTATAAAGTTTATTGCAGGATCCAAATAAGTTTGAGATTCTTCAAAGTACTTTTTGACATGATCTTTAGGCTTGAGGGTGGAATTGGAAATCAATAGGTCGACTATGTCGCTCTGAAGTCTAATAAAGGCATAAATACCTTTATTGATAAGCAATATATTGTCTGGGTCATTCCAAATTTCAGGAATGCATTCTTTTAAATAGTTAAAGGTAAGTCTCAAAAACAATGCTAATCTTTCAAATGATTCATCAAGATTACCATTATAAAATGTACCTAAAGACTCTATTTTATTTTTTGACACCTTACCCAAAAAACTGCTATGATTTAACGATTTGTCAAAGGCCTCTTGAGTTATTGTTCTGCGATCCTCACCAATTGATATTCTGTCAAATAATGAAGAGTTTCTGCTCTCTCCTAGTACAATGGAAATTCTAGAACGAAGGGCTTTTTGTTGTTCTAAATAATTTTTTGAAGTCCACAGTAGATCTGCATTAAGCGTTGTCCTAAGGTTCTTTGAAACTGCCTTTTGGTTTTCATTTATTTGCATAAATAACTTAACTTGTTCCTCCCTAGCAAGATCTATAAATGCAACAACTGGAATTGAATTCTTTGATTTGTATTCTGAATTTGCATATCCGTACAACCTGTGTTGACCGTCTATTATATAAGCTGACCTGTATCTCTTAGGAAGATGGAGGATGCCGATATCTGAAATTGAACTTTTCACTTGCGTATTGGCTCTGTCGAAAGTTAAATCTCTATCTGAATCAATGCTTATAATTATTGAGTTAGGGAAGTACCCTTTTTTGTTGTCGATAAATTCATGTACTGACTTTAGTCTCGATCTCTTAATGATTCGCTGATATGTGGGCATCATGTTGATATTGGCTTTATTGCGATGTAAAACGTAGCCAACTTTTAGAAGTTTTTCGGGCTCTATGGAAAATGAATAGTATGTATGACCTCCCATTTTTCCTTTTATTGCTGGGATCTTATTGTCTAATTCAGGAATCTCTTGTCCTCCAAATAATGCTCCAAGAAGCTGATATCTGGAAGCCAGACCGATTTGCTTTTGCATATTGACATAATAGTCTATTACTTCATCATCGAAATGAACTCCATTAATATTATTGAGTCTATCGAGGTCAGGTTCGGAAATAGAGTAGTTTTCCGTAGCTAGGATGAATTTGAATTTCAATTTCTGATCTGGGAATAGCTGATTAATGGTTGTCCTTATTCCGCCAATTTTGCTCTTGTATGCTTCTAGTTCTTTTTTAAAATCCCCTCTTTTATTTTCGTCCTTTGTGGATTTACATTCAACTATAAGTACTGTTTCATCATCTTTGGCAAATACATCAATTTGTTGTGTTAGTTTACCATCGAATTTGTCATATGGTAATTCCAGTTTTCGATCTTTGTTCAACAAACGAAAACCCAAAGAGGCAAAAAGTGCCCAAACCTTGTCTTCGAATAGAACATCATGGCTCTTATTGTTCTTTAATCTTTTAGAAGTTTTAAACTCCTTTTCGAGTTCCCAGCCACTTTGGATTAATTCGTCAAATTCTGCAATATTTTTGTTCGGTAAGGATTTACTGACGAAAGTCTTCTTTCTAAGTCTCAGTTCCTTTGCTATGTCCCTTTCGGTAATTAGTTTACTGAAAATATTGAGTCTTACTTCTTCGGTCATAATTAGATGTTTGTGAAAACGTATTCGTTAACCTTTTGCCTAGATGCTCCTTTACCACCTATGTTGCTGCTTCTTTGTACTTTATGCCGTACTCCGAGATTTGAGAAGAGTTTTTCGACACTTTCGTGCGCTGCATTAGTTAGAATGAAATAGGCCTTTTTTTCAATGATTTGTTTTAATAAGTCAGCTAGCCTTTCCTGGTCATCCCATAAAAAGATCTTTTGATTGTATTTTATAAACCCATTATTCTCATGAGCAACAGTGTAAGGAGGGTCAAGAAAAACTAGATCATTCGTTTTTACATTTTCTATCACAGAAAAGAAGTCATCAGAACATATGTTTACATCTTGATTGAGTAAAGTACTGACTTTTAGGATGTTACTAAATTCAAAAAGGTCTTTTGTTTCTTTGAAGCCGTAAGGTACATTGTATTCTCCTTTGAGGTTTACGCGATAAAGACCGTTAAAAGATGTTTTGTTAAGATAGATGAACCTTATTGCCTGATTAACCAAGGTCCTTGGTTTTGATTTTCTTATCTTGTAGTAATCCTCTTTTGTGTTTTTTAATTTTATTAAACCTTTTATTACTATATCTGGGTTCTGTTTAATCTGTTTATATGCATTGATCAATTCAGTATTAAAGTCAGATAGGAAGGCTTTTCTCTTAATTATGTTGTTTGATTTTAAATACAAAAAAATAGAAGCCCCACCTAAAAAAGGCTCGTGATAATTATTAAAATCTTTCGGGAGAAAGTCATTGATGCTCTTTGTTAGCCATCTTTTGCCACCTGCCCATCTTAAAAATGGTTTAACTTTTATCTTTTCATTCAATGCTTCTGTCATATAACTAGTCTTTGTAGCGTAAGGCACAATACATATATAATGTTGTCATATACCATCATGATAATCCCATAGTGACCCGTTTAAACCATAAATTACCTTGGCCTCATAGACACAAATCAATGGTATTGCACTATGATATAGTTGTAAAATAAATCAACTTTGAGATCTCCGTTCTTTCATCCTCATTAAGTGTTGATTATACCGCTACCAAATGTCGTAATACGATTCACTATATTCAATCGCCATATTTGACTAGTTAAGTTGGTGTAGTTGGGTGCACAACTACTCTGTTTGAATGAGTAATATGTGACAAGGAAGCCTGCTAGGTTCTAGTCCCATTTGGATCATAATAGTTGGTTTTATTTGCTTGGTTATGAGATGGTTATGTTTGATTTGGTTTTGGGACAAATATGTGACATGTGGAAATGTAAGTCATTGTTTTACAGGGGGGTTACGTGCAAGGAATGTGCCCCTGATTGGATCACGAAGAAATTTAAGCCTTGTTGAATAAACAGGGCTTTTTTTATGTCAAAAGTTGTTAGGACGAGAAGTTCATCCCGACATGCGAGGAACGAGCTTCGTCGGGAAGTCCTGATTGGATCACAACCTAAGAGTTTTAAAAGCCCCGTAAATACTGCATTTACGGGGCTTTTTTGTTGCTATCACTGGGTTGTAG
>DIYD01000253.1 GCA_002428905.1 Bacteroidetes bacterium UBA6063
GCACACGAAATGGGCCTGGAGGTCGAATTGAATCCGCTACCTGTCGGACACAATGACGTACTAATTGCGACATTTCGTTTTACCAGAAAAGCAACACCTCTTAGTCAGGACCATATCCTGAGCAACCTTGTCTCTTCAATAGCCAAGCGGATTACCAACCGCACTATTACACCCTCAAAACCCATACCTACACATAATTTAGAAGCATTAACAGAATCGGTGCAATCCGTATCGGGTGCCGACGTTCAATTCTTTACCGATCGAGCGAAACTTGATAAGTTGAAAGAAATTCTGGCCGCCACAGATACCGCCTTTATGACCAATAAAGCAGGGCACTCCCACTTTATGTCGGAGTTACGCTGGAGCGAAAAAGAAGCGAAAGAAACAAAAGACGGTATCGACCTGGACACTATAGATTTAACACCATCGGAACGCGCAGGTCTTCATGTTGCCAAAAACTGGAATGTTACAAAACACCTGAAAAAATGGAGGCTTGGAAATGAATTTGGTGGCATCACACGCAAAATCATTGATAACGCGTATGCTTTAGGCGTCTTAACCATGCCAAAAACAAACGAGGTGGATTATTTCAATGGAGGTCGTGCTATGGAACGACTCTGGCTACAAGCCACCGAACTTGGCATTGGCTTGCAACCCATTGCTATGTCTACCTATCTGTATACACGCATCGATCAGGGAGACTATAGTCAACTGGAAGACATTAAAGACGATGTAATTAAACTTTATGACCAATTTAAGGTGATTACGGAATTGGCTTCGGATCGGAAAGACATCTTCTTCTTCCGTCTTGCCATTGTACCTGAAATGGAAATCAAAGCGCTGCGCCGCGATATCAGCGCCATTCTATCGTCTGAAAAATAATTATCATTTTTTTTCAATTTACATAGGGGTGGTTGATTATTGCGTTGTCTTCAATAAAACGAAAGACAAAAAGCACAATGAAAGTAACATCAATTACCAAAGCAATTATTGCCCTATGCGTTATCGGATTCACATCATGTGGGGATATTGGCAACTGTATTAGTGGAGACGGAGAACGAGAAACCATTGATTTCGATGTGGCCAATTTCTCGGGAGTGGGGTTCTACGAAAGTGGTGAAGTGATCATCAGACAAGGCAGCGAGCAAAAAGTTACTGTAACTGGAGATGGTAATATCCTCGACCGCTTGATTCTGGATGTGGACAATCGTTTTCTCGACATTGAACTGGAGCGCGGCTGTTACAAGAATTACGATCTGACCGTTGAAATTACAATACCTAATCTGGATCGTGTATCACTTCATGGCTCAGGCGATGTTGAGATCATGGACTTCGACCAACAGAAGTCATTAGACCTGCACATCTCGGGCTCAGGAGGAATAAAAATGCACGAGTTCAACGGATTGGAATCGATGGATGCACATATCAGTGGCAGCGGGGATATCCGCATTTCGGAAGACATTGATGACGTACAAAACCTGGATGTACACGTGAGTGGCTCCGGTCATTTCTCAGGCAAAAAACTGAACACAGACAACTGCGATGTGAAGATATCCGGGTCTTCAGACACCCGTGTATCGGTAAACGACCATCTGAAGGTTAAAATTACGGGCTCCGGCACCGTTTACTACATCGGCAACCCCGAAGTAGACTTAAACGTAACCGGATCTGGTAAAGTCGTTAAACTGGATTAAGGTCATGCTTAATCTGTCGTGAGGCCGCGGAGAAATCCGTGGCTTTTTTTTCTGTGATCTTTTCTAAGTTGATTCACTTCATTGACTTTTAGCCCCAGGTTTTTATCTATTGTTACCCAAAGGTAACCTCGGTTTTGTAACACGGCACATCAACACAACAAATCCATTACATCGCTTCAGCATATTAGTCCGGCGGATTCCCTAATTTCGGCCCTCAAATTAAGACTATGGTGTTCTTCAGAACTTTGTTCTCTTTTTTGCGCGACAAAGAGTACCGCGACCTACTCCTTACCACAGGTGTTACAATTGCCGTTGGAAGTGTAGTTTATCATTATTTAGAAGGCTGGACCTGGATTGATAGCATCTATTTTTCAGTCATTACCCTATCTACCATAGGCTATGGCGATTTCTCTCCGGCAACTGTAGGCGGAAAGCTGTTTACCATATTCTATATCGTTATTGGAATTGGTATTATCCTTAGCTTCATCAATGCCATTTACAGCCACTACAGCAAACTCATTAAAAACCGCCAAAACAACGGCGGCAATTCATAGTATTTAAACCGGCTCTAAACAGCGTCTCATGACTTTTATCATATAGTGCTCTGATGCGAGTCAGAGGTGAAAATGGCGGTTGGGTCAACCTTTGTTGCCTAACAAAATATGAAGCCTACCACCTCATATAAAGTCGATACGGATTGCGCATACTGCGGCGCTACCTGCACACCTGCAGAAGTGGTATTCCAAAACGATAAGACCTATTGTTGTTTTGGTTGTGCAACACTGCACAATTTGATCGAAAACAATGCAGACATTGCATGGTCTGATGATGAGGTAAGCATCGAATACAAGCAATACGACCTTCCGGAAGTATTCAATCAACTTGTTGATTTTCAAAACACTACACGTTACAAAATCACGGTAAACGCTCCAGACATTCACTGTTCTTCATGCGTTCAGTTGTTGGAAGACCTGCCAGAAGTAAACTCGCTTATTGTATCTAGCCGGGTAAACTTTGAAGAGCGAAAGATTTCTTTTCTGGTCGACAAGAACTACCCTCTTTCCGCGTTGGCGATGTTGCTCGACAAACTGGGCTATCCACCACAATTTAACGTTTCCAGGAAGAGCGAAGAAAAAGCCAAAAAACATCAAAAGGAGATCCTAAGGAAAGTGGCCGTAGCCGGTTTTTGCTTTGGTAACAGTATGATGTTTAGCATGCCGCACTATTTCGGTTTAACCTTAGGCGCAGAAACCTTCTTTGCTTCACTTTTTAGATACCTCAATGTAGCGCTTTCCTTCCTTGTTTTAGCATATCCGGCACGTGATTACTTTGTAACAGCGTTTCAGGCGTTAAAACATCGTAAAAATCACATTGACATTCCGATTGTACTGGGCATTGTTGCCATTTGGGGTTGGAGTATGTACGAAATTATTGGTGGAATCGGGTTTGGATACCTCGATTCGCTTGCCGGTCTGATATTCTTCTTACTTATAGGCAAGTGGTATCAAAATAAGGTTTATGGCAAGATCACCTTTGAACGCTCTCTACATGATTTTCTTCCGATGTCTGTGCGCAAAGTAGACACTGAAGATGTAAGCTGGGTGCGTGTAACCGACCTTGTACCTGGCGACACCGTATCGGTTAAAAATGGTGAAGTCATCCCTGTGAATGGGATCTTACATCGTGGAGACGCTGTGGTAGACTATAGTTTTGTTACCGGTGAATCCCAACCAGAGAAAGTAAGCGCTGGTGAAGCAATCTTCATTGGCGGCAAACAAACAGCAGGAAGCATTGAAGTTACCATCCAGGAAAAGCAGGATATTGACAAGATTTGGTCGGCCTGGAAAACACCAAAGGAAAACGAGTCTACTTCGTCGAATTGGATTGAGCAGGTAAGTACCTATTTCACACCTTTTGTTTTGATTGTCGCATTCTTAAGCCTTGCTTTTTGGATGTATTTCGAGCCCAGCAAGGCCTTGTTTGTATTCAGTGCGGTGTTAATCGTTGCTTGTCCGTGTGCACTCGCCCTTTCCTCGCCTTTCACCTTTGGAAGTATTGTGCGCACACTGGGTAAAAATGCGTTGTTCTTAAAATCATCAGATCGGGTAGAGACCTTGTCTGAAGTCGATCATATCATCTTTGACAAGACAGGCACACTTACCGTTACGGATGAGGTACGTGTAGATACACCGTTATACCATCTTGACCACAAAGAAGAAGCTTATGTACGATCTGTAGCTGCTCAATCGAACCACCCATTAAGTGTATTGATCGCAAAACATCTGGATCATGCCGCTTATATCGACCCCGAACAATTCGAAGAGATTGAAGGAAAAGGGGTACAAGCCGTTGTAAATGGCCGACAGGTACGATTAGGCTCAGAACAATTTATAAAGAACGAAGCAAACAAAGCGGAAACGGGCGTTTACGTTGAAATAAACGGCGAGGTAAAAGCACAATTCGTATTTGGAAACTTATATCGCAACGGGTTGAAAAACCTGTTTAACGCCCTCGGCGAAGACTACAAAATATCGGTATTGTCGGGCGACAATGATGGCGAGCTTGAAGAGTTGCGAGCTCTTTATCCCAACTTCAATGTATTGAGTTTTAACAACTCTCCGCTTCATAAAAAAGAGTTTATTCATACGTGCCGCGCCAATGGCGATACTACGTTAATGATTGGCGATGGTCTTAATGATCAGGTTGCATTAAATCAAAGTGACATTGGTTTAGCCGTAGCCGAAAATATCAATGGGTTTTACCCAAGTTCAGACGGCATATTGGTTGCCGATGCGTTTGACAAACTTCCACGTTTACTAAAGCTGTCGAAGTATTCAAAACGCGTTCTGAAATCCAGCTTAGCATTTTCTGTTTTTTACAATTTAATAGGGATCGCCTTTGCGGTTGCCGGGAGTTTAACTCCTATTGTGGCGGCTATTTTGATGCCACTTAGCTCAATAACTGTGGTAGGTTTAGTAACCGCACTGGTTTCCCTAAGAGCAAAAAAACTAGAGTTAATATGAAAATTTTAGTACTCCTTATATCGGCAAGTATGCTCATGGCGCTGTTGTTTCTGGTGTTATTCATCAAGGCACAGAAACATGGTCAATTCGACGATCTGGAGTCTCCATCATTTCGAATTTTAAACGAAAAAAATAAAACTGGTTATAATGCAAAAAGAAAAATTTAGTTATGACAACACGATTGTGAGGAACTTCGCAATCGCTACCATGGTGTGGGGCATCGTGGGCATGTTGGTTGGAGTGCTGGCGGCAACGCAGCTCTTCAGTCCAATGATGAACCTGGGTAACGAATTTACCACGTTCGGACGTATCCGCCCATTACACACCAACGCTGTTATCTTCGCATTCGTTGGTAACGCCATTTTTATGGGTGTTTACTACTCGTTACAACGATTGCTTAAGGCACGTATGTACTCCGATGTATTGAGTAAGATCCACTTCTGGGGATGGCAGCTCATCATCGTGGCTGCGGCAATTACACTTCCATTGGGTATTACTACCTCAAAGGAGTATGCTGAATTGGAGTGGCCAATCGACATCGCCATTACCTTAATTTGGGTAGTGTTCGGGTGGAACATGATTGGTACTATTTTCAAGCGCCGTGAAAAGCACATGTACGTTGCTATTTGGTTCTACCTGGCAACCTTCTTAACCGTTGCTTTATTGCACGTGGTGAACTCCTTTGAGCTACCTATCAGCTTCTTAAAGAGTTACAGCTGGTATGCAGGTGTTCAGGATGCACTGGTGCAGTGGTGGTATGGTCATAATGCGGTAGCATTCTTCTTAACCACACCATTCCTTGGGCTGATGTATTATTTCATGCCTAAGATGGCAAATAGACCAATCTACTCGTATAAACTATCCATTTTGCACTTCTGGTCGCTCATTTTCATTTATATCTGGGCTGGACCTCACCACTTATTATACTCTTCTTTGCCTGATTGGGCGCAAACCCTGGGTGTCGTATTCTCGGTTATGCTTATTGCTCCAAGTTGGGGTGGTATGTTAAACGGACTACTTACACTTCGTGGTGCCTGGGACAAGGTTAGAGACGATGCACGACTTAAATTTATGGTGGTTGGTATCACCGCATACGGTATGGCCACATTTGAAGGGCCTATGCTATCACTTAAAAATGTGAACGCCATTGCCCACTTTACCGATTGGATTGTGGCACACGTTCACGTAGGAGCTTTGGGTTGGAACGGGTTTTTGACGTTTGGAATTCTTTATTACTTAGTTCCCAAAATTTACAATACCAAATTGCATTCTAAGAAGCTCGTTTCAACCCATTTTTGGTTGGGCACGCTAGGTATCATCTTCTATGCCGTTCCCATGTACATTTCAGGAGCAACACAAGGTTTAATGTGGAAGCAGTTTAATGCTGAAGGATTCTTGAAATACGACAACTTCTTGTCTACGACCCTGCAGATTATTCCTATGCACATGTTACGCGCCATTGGTGGCTTTATCTACCTGGTTGGTGTGATCATTATGGTAGTGAATATCTACAAAACAATGAAAGCTGGTTCTCTTATTCGAGATGAAGAAGCTGAAGCTTATCCAATGGTTAAGGAAGATCCAAATATGATTACGGCAAGCTTCTGGCACCGTTGGATCGAAAAACGCCCAACGCAGTTCCTTGTACTTTCTTTTATTGCTGTTACAATCGGTGGGGCTGTGGAATTCCTGCCTACCTTCCTGGTAGAGTCTAACGTCAAAACCATAGAATCTGTGACACCTTATACACCACTGGAATTGGAGGGCAGGGACATCTATATACGAGAAGGTTGTTACAACTGTCATAGCCAGTTGGTAAGACCATTCCGATCGGAGACTGTGCGTTACGGAGATTATTCTAAATCGGGTGAAAACGTGTACGACCACCCATTCCTATGGGGATCTAAACGTACCGGGCCCGACTTATCTCGTGGTGGAAACCGGAACAGTAATACGTACAAAGATGCTGTTTGGCATTTCGACCACATGGACGATCCAGGATCCATTTCGGAAGGATCGATCATGCCGAGTTATTCCTGGTTGATCGAGGATGATTTAGATGATTCTAAGCTTGAGAAGAAAATTAGTGCAATGCGTACGCTTGGGGTACCATATCCGAAAGGCTACGAAAAGATCGCACGTGAAGATCTTGAGAAACAAGCGAAGAAGATTCAGAAAGACCTGGCCGAGGGAGATCGTGTAATAAGTGAGAAGAAAGAAATCATCGCACTTATTGCCTATCTGCACAAGTTGGGACGTGATATTGAAGTAGACGAAGACAAAAAGTAAAAAAGTAAAATTATGTCAGAATTTTTAGGTCAAGTTGAAGGCGCAGATGTGTATTTAATCACATCACTGATCATCTTTTTACTAGTCTTTATTATGGCTACCATATACATGATCATCATGCCGAAGGAAACCGTTAAAACCATTTCAGAATTACCACTTATTGACGACACGAGTTATGAAGCATAAATTAATAAAAAGCGCATTTGCATTAGTCGGCTTGTTCATGACGCAAGCCGCTATGGGGCAGTCACTTGAAGATATTCAAGCCGCTACGGAAAGTGGGCCCGCATATCAATTTTCACTAGCAACGGTGTTATTCATCTTTGCAATCATCTTAGTATTCATAGCAGCGGGTATGCTCATCATAGCCGTGCATATGAAACGTTACCTGAAAGGCGAACTTGGCGAGGAATACGCTAAGCGTCAACCATTCTGGGAGAAACTGTTTCAGATCAAGCCCATATCTTCCGACAAGGATACGGTTATCAACCATCCACACGATGGAATTTACGAGTTGGACAACCCTCCCCCACCCTGGTTTATGTTCTTGTTCTACGGAACAATTCTATTCGCTTTGATCTACTATATCCGGTTTACGTTTACCGACTCTGGATATACCCAGGCCGAAGAATATGCAGAAGAAATGCAGCTCGCCGAAGACGAAAAGGCAAAACTTCTTGCCGCTAGTGGAGGCAATGTAATCGATGAAACGAATGTGGAGCTATTGACTTCCGAATCGGATTTGTCGAAAGGTGCAGCAATCTTTAAAGCCAACTGTGTATCGTGCCACGGCGACTATGGACAAGGTGGAATTGGACCAAATTTCACAGACAATTACTGGTTGCACGGCGGAGACATTAAAGACGTGTTCAGCATTGTTAAAAATGGATCACCGAATCGAAAAATGCAGAGTTGGTCTAAGAACATGCCACCAGCAAGCTTACAGGCTGTAGCGAGTTATGTAATTACATTAGAAGGCACAAAACTTCCAGATGGCATTATTGGTCAGCCCGCACAAGGTGAGCCATACGATCGGAATGCAACCGAGGCCGCGACCGAAGATACTTCTGACGAGGAAGCAACGGATGAAGGCGCAACCGACGATGCCGCTTCTGAGGATAACACTGAAGAGGAAGCTGCCGAAGAATAGGCTGCTATAATGACTAAGAAGCAAAATACAGACAATTTCAGGGAACACCTGGCCAACGTTACCAATGAAGGTAAGCGCATATGGTTGTACCCTAAAATCATAAAGGGAAAGCTATATAAATACCGGACCTATCTAAGCTGGTTTTATTTAGCTTTCTTTTTTGCGGGACCGTTTATAAAAATTAACGGCAACCCCTTATTACTCCTGGATGTATTACAACGCCGCTTTGTAATTCTTGGCCAACCTTTCTGGCCTCAGGATTTCCATATGTTGGTATTCCTGATGATCACCCTCATCGTATTCATCGTATTATTTACCGTGATTTATGGTCGGGTTTTCTGCGGATGGGTTTGCCCACAAACCATATTTATGGAAATGGTTTTCCGTAAAATTGAGAATTTCATCGAGGGTAACGCCAACAAACAAAAGAAGCTGGACGCCATGCCCTGGAATCGTGAAAAGATTCTGAAGCGAGGCGGCAAGTACGTTGCCTTTTACGGTGTTTCCTTCTTAATCGCCAACACATTCCTGGCATACATCATTGGATGGGAACGACTTTGGGCCAAGATATCCGGTCCTTTTAGCGAAGGCTTGCCTACACTGGCCGGACTATTGGTGTTCACAACAGTATTCTACCTCGTATTCGCCAAATTGCGCGAGTTGGTATGCATTATGATCTGTCCGTATGGCAGATTACAGGGTGTTATGCTCGACCCAAACAGTATGGTTGTTGCTTATGATGATGTTCGAGGTGAACCAAGAGGAAAGATCAAGAGAAACGAAGATCAATCGGCGAAAGGTGACTGCGTTGATTGCCGTCTGTGTGTTGATGTTTGTCCTACAGGAATTGATATTCGTCATGGCACTCAGCTAGAGTGCGTAAACTGCACCGCATGTATAGATGCGTGCGATTCGGTGATGGAAAAGATCAAGAAGCCAACCGGCTTAATCCGAATTGATTCCATCAACAATATACGAAACAAAACCGGCTTCAGAATTACGCCAAGAATTATTGCCTATACCACTTTGATGGTGATTCTTATGGGTATCTTTGGTGTATTATTGGCAACTCGCTCCGATGTGGAAGCACATATTTTACGGGTTCCTGGTCAATCTTTTTTCCGAGAGCCTAACGGGGTAGTCAGCAATATGTACCAATTGGAAATGGTGAACAAGACTTTTGACGACAAAGAGTTCGAGCTACGGGTTAAAAATGAGGATATGGAGTTGATCATACCAGGCAATCCGCGTAAGATTTCAGGTGATGATTTAATGAAACGTATGTTTTTGCTAAAACAAGACACCACACTCATTACGAACTACAAGCAACCCGTGGAGCTCGAAATATACATTGACAATGAAAGGATCAAAAGCGTAGAAACCACGTTTTTCGGCCCAATGAGCAAAACAGAATGAACTGGGGAAAAGGAATAGCGATAAGCCTGGGTGTCTTTATCACCTTTATTGTAGTCATGGTTGTAATCATGATGCGTGACGACGACAGTCTATATGAGACAGACTACTATGAAAAAGGAGAAGCACACACTGAAGTGATGGCGCAGAAGGAAAACGCTAAAGGCATCACCATAGCCTATGCAAATGAACAACTCATTGTGACATTACCCGAAACCGGTAGTTTAGATCAGGTTAAGCTAAAACATATGGGCAATTCAACCAACGATATAACCCTGAAAGGTTCAAGTGAGGTTAAACAACAAACGTTTAACCTTATTACCGATAAACTTGCCAAGGGTATCTGGTATGCTGAAGTGACGGGAGATGTAGGAGCCGATCCATTTTTCATCAAGCAGGAGTTTCAGGTTCCATGATTTGGGCGGCCTTCATATTAGGGTTAGGAGGCTCCTTACATTGTGCTGCAATGTGTGGGCCTTTGGTATTTTCTGTCCAGCGAAACTGGGGCATCAAAGGCGTAAATGTGCCTTTGGTGTTTTATCACCTTGGTCGAGTTATGGCCTACATGGCATTAGGATTGACCTTTACATTAATCAAGATTCCGGTTCACTTATTTAACGTACAGCAATACATTTCGTTGATTGCTGGAGCGCTGTTGCTTCTGTTTGTATTCAAAAACAGAATACCCGGTGTTCGTGAGTTCATGGCGAGTATCTCTGCCAAACTTTCTGTTGCGATGAGCAGGCATTATGGCAAACGCAATAGCTTGCCTATTATCGGATTCTTAAATGGACTACTACCATGCGGTTTGAGTTACTCTGCCGCGGCGTTGTCTGTAAGTCAGGAAGGGGCTACGAATGGACTGTTGTTTATGCTGTTCTTCGGTTTAGGCACCTTACCGATGTTCCTGACTTCTTCTGCCCTACTTAAACAGTTTCGCATTCAATCGTTCAAGAACATCAACAAATACCTAAACTATTCACTGGTATTGGTGGCATTGTTACTCGTGTTACGCGGGTCAGGGTTAGCAATACCATATATCAGTCCGGCAATGGATGTCGAAACTGAAGAGATGCATTGCTGCCATCCGGATTAATCGGGTGCTTCTCCCCAAAAGTTTTCCAATGGTCTACGATTAACCAGAAACACCTTCGGTTTTGAAGGAACACGTTTTAACTTTAAATCAAGAAAATAATAGCAGTTGCAATCGGCCATAGAATAGATCATCACTTCGTTTCCCTCCTCGTCAATTTCAACTTCTTCGGGAACCCGGTATAAATCTACACTTAAAGTGTCATTTCGTAGCAGCACATTGGACAATCCGCAGTGTTGCCACGCACAATTTAGCCAATGGCCCAGACGAAGAGATAAGGTATCTCCAGCCAGTTCATTTGACCATACTTTACCGGAATCTCCGCGGCACTCGTGTTTGCAATCGGAGATCGAAAACTTAATCAAACCACTTTTAAGGTCTCGGTACGCATTTTTTTTGGGTTTGTTACTCACTTTAGGTTGGTCGACCTGCTTTTGATTTGGTTGGGAATGGCAACCCAACATGGCCAGTGTAGCACAAATGAAGAAATGTTTCAGTTTCATATGTTGTGGTAATCCTATACTATTAACGATAATGGATGCGTAAATCGTCTTTGGTAGTCAGACCTAGTTCAATTGCGGATCTATTGGCGAATCGGCGAGAACAGCATATTTACCCCCGAGGTTCTTCATTGCCTTTTTCCAGAGCGATTCCGCATCAATGTGTTTATTGAATATCATGGCACTCCCGATATCCGACACTACCCAGGCTTCGTCATCGAGCTCGCCTGCGAGCTGGCCTTCCCCCCATCCAGAATAGCCAATAAAGAATACAAAATGGGATATCATCTCAGGTTTCTTTCGTAAGATTTCAAGTGCTTTTTGAAAGTCCCCACCCCAATAAACACCTGGCGCAACTTCACGAGAATTGGCAATGACGCCCCCGAGGCTATGCAAAAAATGTAAGGTATTTAGTTCTACAGGGCCACCCTGATAGATGCTCGATTGCGGTAACTCCTTGTCCTCAAAAATCTCATCCAGGGTAATATCAACGGCATTATTCAGGACGAATCCAAAACTTCCACTTTCCGTATGTTCAGTTAAGAAAACTATGGTCCGAGAAAAGTTCGGATCCCGCATGAATGGGTCAGAGATGAGTATATTACCGGCGTTCGGAATTTTCGTCATTAAAGCTTAGATGAGTTGCGCTATGTAAATAACGCTTAAAACGACCAGAAATGCAATGCCTACATAGGCGATTAAGAACTTCCATTTGGGCCAGAACCCCTTTGGCATTTGCTTTCGAACGATCAGCACACCAAACCAGGCAATTACAGGTGCCGTTAAGAAGGAGAACGTAGTTGCAAAATCAACCATCTGTCGCATGTTCTTGATAAAAAAGAACAAAATAATGGCTGCCCCGGCTACCAGTATCCCCATCCATATCAATCTCAATTGACGGGATGAACTGTTTTGGTTTGTATTGGAGTTTCGTGCTTCCCTTATCTTCGTCAATACTCTGGGCATTGCATCCAAACAGGTTAGCGATGTACTAAACATGGTTGTGAAAGCGGCTATCGCAATTATGGTGTATGACCACGACCCTATGCTCGTTGTGAACAGGTCAATAAACTGTTGCGAATACGCTGCGCCTCCTGTGGCAAGTTGAGTTCCAGATCCATAGATAATCTGGGCACCAAGTATTAAAAAACATATGCCTAACACTGCGGTCCCGATAAACCCGACACGGAAGTCAAACAAGCCTCCTTTTACATCGCGTTTACCCTCGTTTTGTATCCGTTCTTCGCTCCAGATGGAGTGCCATATGGAGATATCCAGAGGAGCTGGCATCCAACCCAGAAAAGCGATGAGAAAAACAAGATGAGCGGGCTCAAATAAATTGAATTCCTGTGCGGTGCCTGGTACAATTTGATGCGCATACCCCATGGAAGCAACAACTGCAATAAGCGTTGTTATGGATAAGGTAATCATGATGACTTTCATGAGCTTATCCAGCACCGAGAATTGCCCCATTGCACTTATGCCGTAGCAAATCAGCAAAATAATCAAACTCATAGCTGGAGCGGAAACCGTATTACCTAATCCGGTTATTTTTAGTGCCAAACCCGCCGTGAC
>DIYD01000178.1 GCA_002428905.1 Bacteroidetes bacterium UBA6063
ACAAACGATAGTACCGTATGTTATGCTACCAGCATTGATGAGTCTACCATTCCGGCAGGGTCATACCTTACTACAGACAACATCGAAACTGCTGTCTTTACATCAGGGGGCAACCACGACTCGCTAAACGACTTTGGTCTTTGGGGTGGTGCTCTACCCGTTGAATGGTTAACCTTTAAAGGTAGATATGTTGGTGACCAGGTTCAGTTAGACTGGGCTACCGGTTCGGAAGAAAACAACAGTCACTTCGTTATTGAACGAACCCACGACGGAGCACACTGGGAAGAAATTGGCGAAGTTGCCGGTGCCGGTTTTGCTACCGAAGTTACTCGATACATGTTCATGGACGAAAATCCGTATAAAGACTTCAACTACTACCGAATCAAACAAGTCGATTACGATGGGGAATATGATTACTCTAAAATCGTGTTGGTTAGTAGCATGGTTCAGTCGGCTCGCTTAGACCTTAACGTGCATCCGAACCCAGCCAACGACTATGTTCGTATTCGCGTAATCGGTGGATCCAAAAACAGCACCATCGAAGTTATGGACATACAGGGATCTGTGGTTAGAAAGCTTGAACTAACTGATAATCCAGTGGTACGTATCGAAACCAGCAATTTGGATACCGGTATTTACTTTATAAAATATTCGAACGGCGTACAAAGCCTGACTAAGAAATTGGTTGTAAAACGCTAATACACTTCATCACATTTTGTAAAACAGGGCCTCTTGCTTTTCGCAAGGGGCTTTTGTGATTCAACGGTTCTAATTTGTCTATTTTTTAGATTTTATTCTCTTTTTGAGACTTTATGTTCATTTGTAGAATATGCTAAATGCTTAAATATCAGCTATTTAATAGTTTTGGCAAAAGAGTTGCCTATAGTCTGGCACAAGCGGATTAACTACCCGCTTTATTGAAAAACACTGTTATGAAGAACTACTTATTACTAATCGGCCCTCAAGCTATGGGCAATTTTTCAAGAAGTCTAAAGCAATTTCAGCGCTTTGGTTTGACCTTACTCCGGTCACGTATGTCAAATTTTCTACATGATCTGAGAATTTTTCTGACAAGTGTATGGAACACCCTGACAAGTGTCCTTTTAACACGCAGACAGCCGCAACCCCTTGGAAATAAAGGCTTTTCTGCTTACCTTCGTACAACTACTAAGTGTTATACTACTATTATGATGAAGAACGCAATGACTCTCGTTGCCGCTTTGCTATGCATTAATGCAAACTCTTTCGCGCAACAAATCTGCTACAGTATTTCAGATTCAGAAAACAAAGTTTATGAGTTTAGACTCTCCGATGGATCCGTTTTGGATTCCAAATCATTAAGCAGTCTATCCTCTCCTGAAGCCTCTACGCTTAACTTAGCGGGAGACACGCTTTGGGTACTCAACAAGGACGAATTACATTACATTCCTGTAAGTTCATCCTTAAACAACACCAAAATCTCGGGATCAAACATAAGCAGTCAAACGCTTACCGGTTCTGAAGGCAGCTTAACCATCGACGACTTTGACGCAATGAGCGTTGATGCCAACGGTGACATCTGGGCCGGATCTTCGGACAACAACCCATGTTTACTTGTGGTTTTGGATCGCAGTACCGGTAACGTTAAAGAAAACTACTTTGGTGCTGGCGTGGACTACCTGAAGGTAGACAACCATTCCTATCCTGCTTTGCGATTTGACGCAATGGCCTTCGATCCATTAACCAATGAGCTATATGCAAGCATGAATGGATTAAGTCAGAATTATGACTACTTATTTAAGATTCATAAAACCACTGGTGCAATGACCTTATTTAAGCAAATCAGTCAGACCAGTGATGTTGAAGGTATGGCTTTCGACGCAAAGGGTGATTTATATCTGACCACCGGAGCAAACTCTACCGACTCAGACGACGATAATAAACTATGGAAGGTGGACCTTAGAACAGGCATAACCACTGAGGTTTTCAGTTTAGGAGGCAGTGACGTTGAAACCTGCGACTGTGTTATTGGTGATCCAGTACCTACGGTAGAAATCTCCGGGACGATTTACTTCGACCAGGACAAAGACGGCACATACGACGCTCCGGATTTCGAAAAAACAACCATGGCGGTTGAATTATACACCGACGTAAATGCAAATGGCACGTACGAAAGTGGTACCGATGTATTGGCACAAACCACTACCAGTTATGCTGATGGAACGTATTATTTCCGGGTAGAATATGACGGTTCAGGAACGGACAGATACCTGGTTCGAATCGACACAAATGATTTCCCTTCAGGCTCTTCGTTCTCAGGCAGTGATATCCTGGCGGTAAGCGTATCAGGAGGTTCTCTTACTATTGACGATAACGATTTCGGATTTGAATCGGATATACTAAATGCCTTTGAAGGGTTTACCTTTACCGATTCGGATAACGATCAAACCTACGATTACTGGGAACCGCCGTTAGCTGGTGTAACCGTATACCTGTACGAAGACGACAATTGTAATGGCCAGATCGACGGTAGTGACGCTATTCTTGATAGCACAACCGTAGGCGATGATGGAAAATATGTATTCCTCCAAAACTATACCGGTAGTGGTGGATCAGCCGTATGCTTCATTACAACAATTGACACTAATACACTTCCAACAGGTGCCAGTTTAACAACTGACAATATTGAAACCGCGTCTTTCACCGCTGGTGGCGGAGCCGACCAAAACAACAACTTCGGTGTATGGGGTGGATCGATCGCCGCCTTGCCGGTAGAATGGCTCACTTTTACAGGAGTTCAGGTTCCTTTAGGAGTTGAATTGAACTGGTCAACGGCTATGGAAGAAAACAATAGTCACTTTGAAGTACAACGTACCCAGAATGGTGAAGAATGGACTACTATTGGTGAGGTTTCTGGTGCTGGATTTACCAACGAGGTGTCGGACTATTTGTTCTTAGATGAAAACCCGGTACCTGGAGTAAATTACTACCGCATAAAACAAATTGACTACGATGGCTTCTACGATTTCTCGCGCGTCGTTGTGGTTGAGGTTCACTCTAATACACCTGTATTCAATGTGGTTCTAAGTCCAAATCCGGCTTCGGATAAGGTAACCGTTACCTGGAATAAAACTACTGCGAATGCTTCCGTATCTATACTGGATATGAGCGGAAAGTTGGTGTACTCCGCAGATGATGTGAGCGGATATAAAACTCAACTGGATTTAACCGCCTTGAATAATGGACTATACTTTATTCGGGTTCAGTCAGACGAAAGCCTAACAACTGAACGTCTGCTAATTCGACATTAATATTTCTAATTGTTTAACAACTGATTCTACTAACGCAGAAGCCCGGACAGCAATGTCCGGGTTTTTTGTTTCATAGACTACCTTCGTTGTTCAATATCTTCGGTATTTATAATGTACTCAGATTCACTTTGCTTCGCCATTTCGTCGCTTTCGCGAATCACATTGAGGTGAAGCCACGTATTGAGTCTTGAATCATAGGTAACAAAACGATTGATTTTACCATAGACCTCGGTTTCAAATTCGGTTTCGCTATTCACTACCTCCAACTTTTGCATATCGGGTTTAGTGGTTGGTTTTTGCAACAATGCATTTACGTCGTCCACGGCAGCCATTAAACCCAACTTCGTGCTATCACGATCTGAAATAGCCTCGTTTACGAACGCATCCACCATCTTCTTCCTAAGATCATACACCAGTTTGTTGTTAAACACGTCCAGGCCATAGACTTCACCGTTAATTGCATACGCGAGACCAACAAGTCCATCAATTGATTGCAAACCAGCAAAGGCCTTGGTATACTCTTCCCTGATTTGTACAAGCACGGAATCTTCCAGGGCCAACTGCAGGCTGCTTACCGAAGCATTGTTAAACTCATAAACCGTATCTTTAATGTCGGATATAGTGCATTGAAATCTTTCCTTTTGGTTCTTTACCCGCATCCAAACGTCTCCCTGGCTTCTTACCTTCTTTGCAGAAACTTTTAGATCTCTTGACGAGGTGTTGTAATGACTCACTGCGAAACCATCGACACGCTCACCACCGCGTTGACTCCACCTACCCTGTTCAACACAAAAACTAGCCAGTGGCAATTTCTTTTCCTTTGGACCCACGACAATGTCATACTGTAACGTCCTGTCTTGCTTACCCCCTTTTACAATATCTCCAGACAGGATAAAGACGTATTCATCCGACAAATTGGTCAAACTGAGCTTGTTGACGTTACTGGTTTCATCTACTTCCACCAGCTTTCGCTCCATCGCTTCCTGCAAGGTAACGTAGGTTTTATCGGTTATGCCGAAGGAACCGGTCAAAGGAAAAATTTGCAGGTTCTTGTATTGAATTGGTTCTTCGATAGTTATAACTGCATTTCTTATTGCTGAATCGTTAATGACGACTTCTTTCAACTGGGAAAGACCACGGTCGGCGCCATAGTTTGTCTTCGGACTGAAGATAAAAAATGCTGAGTATACGGTAACGGTCATCAGCACTAAAAAACACGCGATAAGTACGATTTTCTTTTTCATTGCATTTGGAATTAGAATGGATCAACAAAGTTCCTGAAGTACTATTTCAGATGCAATCTGAAATTAGGGAACGTCAGGTTTGTCTTAACCAAAGAGGTAATGAAACGTGTTTTCGTTGTATGAAGTGAATGCTATTCAGGCTGTTTGAACAAGGCCAAGTCCCGAATATTCTTTTGAACGGTTACTGCGGCAAACATGCTTAGCGTAAAGGCCATGCCATAAAACCCTTTCTCACTGCGCTCCAAATCTGCATTCCACAATCCGATGATCAGCAGAACCAGCGATGTAATCGTCGTAAACCAACTAATCCCATAGTATACGTTGGTCACCGGAATAGCCTCTAGTCGGTCGCGTACCGCTTTCTGGACTGATATCACTGAGAATAGTCCAAACAACAGTATCGTAAAGTAATAGCCTTTTTCGTTGAGCATCATATCGGCATTCCACAACCCTATGCAGTACGCTGTCATGCCTACGATAAGCGCAAACCAGGACGCTCCAACAAATGCATCCGTAGGTTTGTAGATGTGAATTGCCGAAGTGTTTGACGTTGTGTCGTGTAGAATTACTTCTTCTTCCTTTTTCATATCATTTCTTTTAGGTGCAACAAAGGAAGAAGAACACCAAACCAGGTTCAATGAACTTCGGTTAATTAATGCTCGCGCACCAGTTTGGCGCGAATACGGCTCAAAGCCTGTGGCGTTACGCCAATATAAGACGCCAGAAACTTCTGTGGGATTTCTTGTACCCAATGTGGCTGATTTTCAAACAGATCGAGGTAGCGCTCGGTGGGTGACTTGAGTAGAAAATCACTTTCCCGCTTAGACAAATACAGGAAGAAGTTTTCGGTTAGAATCCTGCCCAGCTGATGGCCACATTCGGTTTTCTCATATAACGCATAGAGATCGTCTCGTTGCAGATAAACAAATTGGCAGGGAGTCAGGCACTCCAATATGAACTCGGATGGTTTCCGTTCCAGAAAAGAAGAGTATGAACTGATAAATTCGTTGGGAAAGGCAATATTCAATGTGGTGTCTTTTACTTCTCCTTCGTGGTACAAACGCACCACACCATCAACAATGAAGTACAGGCAGTTCTCTACCTTATTTAGCTGGGTCAATTGCGTATTCTTCTCACATGTTTTTTGACTCAACCTGGGTTTGATGTGATCCCAGTCGGAATCTGACACGTGTAAATGGGTTTGTAGGTAAGTCTTAAAGGCTTCCATGTACCAAAGATAGTCAGATATCTAAATGGTCAGCTATTAAGATTTTGTGACTTCCTTGAGCCACCCCAGTTTTAAATTTCAGCTTCGATTTAATCCCAGACTTAGAACGGGATCTCTTTTTTATCGCGGAAGAATCTACCCGTAGGGCTTCCATCGTCCAGTGTCGCTGCCCAAACAATTGTTTCCGCACCTTTGGCTACAGAACGAGGGGCAGCTTCTCCACCCATATTGGTTCTTACCCAGCCCGGACATACAGAGTTCACCAGGATATTGTAATCGCTTAATACTCCGGATGCTTTGATGGTTAGCACGTTCAATGCGGCTTTGGAAACCCCGTAACCTGGTGTGTTCGACGGCATAGAGCTTATCGCTCCGGCCCCACTGCTCACATTTACTATACGCCCATAGTTGTTTTTCTCCATAACCGGAGCAAAGGCTTTTATCATTTCCCAAGGACCATACAGATTGGTTTCTATTGTATCCCGCACGTTATCCAGGTCTGCATTAAGCACATTGTGCCAAACGTCATAGTTGATTCCGGCATTGTTCACGAGTATATCCAACCGACCAAATTGTTTTAACACATACTCCTTAAACCGGAGTATGGAAGCCTTATCGGTTACGTCTAACTGATGGTAATGAACATTGGGGTTGTTCACCTGGTCCAAGGCTGCCCTGCCTTTTTGTTCATTCCGCGAAGTAAGGACCACCGTATGGCCTAAATCTGCTAGTTGTCTAACCACTTCGAGACCGATACCCTGGTTAGCGCCGGTTACAATCGCAATCATATTCATTCTTATCGTGTGGTAATAGAACGTTGGATCGTCTGAAAGGTTTGAGTTTAAGCGGAAAGCGCAGAAGTGATTTGACCAGTTGACACCCTTTTAGGGCCAGCACCAGACAGTTCATCAAGGTTTTATCTTCTTAACCAAAGTCAATGAAGTCGTGAAATAAGTCCGATAGTTTTGCCTTAAACATTCAATAACGATATGACAACGATTAAAAAAATGCTATTCGTCTTGAGTTTAACTCATGCACTAACTACTGTTTTCGCACAAAAAATGGAGGTCAATTTTGACCAGATTCTCAATGCGGATTTAGCTGGTTTGAAGTTCTCTGATATAACAGCTACCAGAGGTCTGTCTACCGCTTTACCAATTAGGATGCAGCCCCAAAACAACCTTGCCTTCGACGTTGTGAGCCACAAAAAATTAAATCTCAATTTACATATGAACAACAAAAACACTTCTGGTATGCATAAACGCAAACTGTATTCTGGACTATGGACGTACGCTTCACTTAATTACTTATATGCCGATCTGGTAGGCCTAATGGATGCCAATGTGCACGCACAATATGAAGCGGGCATAGTTGACGGAACCGTGATATCCCCGGAGTTTCTAACCGTTGCCGCAGGCTTTATGCAAATCCCAATTGCCAATGTTTTTCTCCCGCATTTTATCAAAAATGAAAACACATTGCGTTGGGTTCAAATTGTATCGGGCTCCATTATGACGTTGGTACAAACAGCAACTCTTTTTGTTGGTAAACCAACGCCTTATTATGCCGTCTTTTCAGCGTTCGAAATCGCTGCTACAGCATACATTACCATCGATGCGATTAAGTGGAAAACCAAAAAGTCTAAGCCGCAATTTGATGCTAGCCGGCTTTAGTTTCGTTATTGGCATCCCTGTCGCGGAGCTTTTTGCGAATGCGACTCAATGACTCCGGTTTAACACCAATGTAACTGGCAATATCATACTGAGGGACCCGTTGAAAGATATCAGGTCTGGCTTGGAGAAGTTTCACGTATCGTTGCTCAGGTTTGTCGGTTATATAAGAAGTCATCTGTTGCTGCTGCTCCATAAATACAGTTTCCATGATTTGTCGTGAAATCGTTTCAAATCGTGGGAACTGTTTAAACAGTTCCCTTGCTTTATGTTCGTTGCCGATCACAACCCGGGTGTCTTCCACACATACAAGGTTATATGCAGCGGGCTTTTTACCTTCAAAGTTGTCTAAAGAAAGAATCCATTGTTCCTCCGAAAAAAAATTGGTTGTGACATCTTCCCCATCTACGATTTTGAATTGCCTTACCAACCCCTCCAGAACAAAGTACGTATCTTCTGAAAACTCCCCTTCACTGACCAGATAACTACCTTTAGGATGTTGTTTTACCACCATGCTTTCCAAAAGAACACGGGTTTCTTCATCTGAAAGACTGGTCATTTTCTTAAAGTACTGTATCAGGCGATGATCCATGCACACGAAGATATCCAGTCCGTTGGATATTTAGACACTGGGGTTAAAGACTATTGAGGTATTCCTGTACCAATTGAACTCCTTCATGGTCAATCACGGTAGTACCAATGAAAGGCATTTCACCATCTCCCAGAACCCTGATTATTTTATCCTTTTCGAGGTGTATACCGGACTGATCAAGAGATGTTTCATACCTCAAGTCCAGATCAATACGTGAAGACTCCTCCCAGCCATCTGGATTATGGCAATGTGCGCAGTTCATGTCGAGGTATGCCCTGCCCCGCTCTTCAAGGGAAGCACCACCATTGGTGTAATCTGGAATGCTTTGAACCTTGCTCAGGTCAACAGCACGTAGTATTGATTTTGCCTGAAGATGATTTATTTGATTCAAGAACTGACCTTCACGCTCCACTGTTCGATTCAGGTTGCGCAAGGTTGGTCCAATGGGCGACAGTGCCGAATTGGATTGATGACATGTAATGCACTCATTCTCGTTTGGCACGTGATAGCGGGTTTTGAGGCCTGTTCCGTTAGCACTAATCCACTCTACATCGGTATCGAACCCTTCCAGCACCAAAGTGGCATCCGATTGAGAATCATTCCACAGGTAAGGAGCAATGTTCCATATGCCGTTTTCTTTGATCAATAGCCGGGATTCGATCACGCGTTTGCCGAGGCTGGTATCCCGTTCGTCGTGGTAATAGAAAAATGTCTTCACCAACATTGTACCATCCGGAAATTCGAGCGATCCATCTTCTAATCGGGTTACCTTCTTTCCAGCTGGCACTTTTATCAATCGTTGCTTGTACGCGTGGTCCGTATATAACACTGAGCTCAGCTCAAGGAGGTAAAAGTCATCGGAGGGCACCAGGTTACCGGGCGCACCTTTATATACGTTATAGTCCGACAATTGAGATTCAAAAACGATAGACGAGGGGTAGTTAAAGTCGGGAATGACAACCTTTCTTCCAGGTCGTGCATCGGTATCACCACAGCTGGAAAAACCAACTATTGCGATGATAATTGCTATGAAGGGTCTGATATTCATTCGCCTTTAGTGCGGGATAGCTATTCCTATATCGAACAGACCCAGATAAGGTTACAAAACAAGATTGATCGTGACGGTTTGTAGACTTTTAGATGTTTAGACCTATGGATAATAAGACGCTTAGATCGGTATTTCTGGGAGTACCTGCCCTTCTTACAATTGCGGTAGAGTTTTACCATTTAGCATGCGTTCGTATCTGGTTTAAATCTAACTAGTTCAATATTGCTAAATAGTGTTTGCGATTTTTGATTCTTGGCCTGAAATAGCCGGACCAGCTCTATAAATTCGTGCACATTCTACGGCTCATAACGCTGTTTTAAATCTTACCTGTGAAATCAAAAATTAAACTTCTTCTTACTGCGTTTACTTCTGTCTTATTTGTTCCGATCATTTCTCAGGCTCAATACATCCCACCAAATGAACAAGACCCACTCATTGAATATGATTCTAATGGGAAAGCGCTGTTTGATAAGTTCAACGTCATTGTTCGGTTCGATCGATCCGTGGTCAACGACACTGTGATTGATGATACAGATAAAGATAGTGGCTTGGTATCCGAATTCATCAATGCTACTGTTCTGGATCTTCTAATTGATAGTGGGTACTTTACCGAAGAACTCCTTGATCTTAAAATCCATAAAGTACACAGAAGTCTAACCACCGGGATTACCCATAGCGTAACGAGACTGGGTGACACAATCACTATCCCACCAACATTTGTGTCCACTTTCATGATTGAATGGGATACAGCTCAAGGATATACGTTAGATGTGCTTATTGACACCCTTTTAACATTCTGGCCAATCGTAAGACACGCTCAAAAAAATTACTATTATTATGAGCATGATATACCTAACGACTCGATTTTAACCGTAGGTCGGCAAGCAGGGTTGGTACCATCCGCCGCCACACCTAATGGGCATTCAAATTTAGATGACGCGTGGGATGTCTCAATAGGATCTGACAACACTATCGTTGCCATTGTAGATTCCGGTATCGATTGGGATCATGAAGATTTTAGCCGTGATGGGTCAGGCAACGCATCTCAAAGCCGGGTTGTTGGCGGGACTGATTTTCAAGGAAAAAACAAAAAACTGGACATCTTCACGGTTACAGATTTTGACCATCGTACTGCACTTGGGAAGACAGGGCATGGTACTCAATGTGCTGGAATCATCGGAGCAATAAGAGACAACACTAAGGGCATATCTGGAATTGCAGGCGGCAATCTTGGAGATAGTATTTTGGGAGTTAGATTACTTGCTCAAAGAGCTAGCCAAAGGGACGGTAAAGTTGACTCCAAAACAGCCGAGGAAGCTATAGTCCAATCCGTTACCGGCAATTCGAACTTTGGCGATGGCGCTCATGTAGTAAATCTTAGCTTTGGCGGTGCTAAACAGGGTTCTAAAACAGATAGACAGTTAATGAATGCCATGGAATATGCATATAATAACCATGTTTCAGTTGCAGCAAGTTCGGGAAACAATGGGATTAGCGAAGAAGTAGTACCTGCGAGTTTCCGTGACCATTGGTGTTTAAAAACAGGCGCCGCGAGGTTTGATCGAGAAAGGGCTTCCTTTTCATCCTTTGGCTATTACATGGATTTCATCGCCCCTGGAGACTCTTCGGTCATTACTTCCATGGATAGAACAGGAGGCTATGAAAGATTTAGAGGAACTTCTGCCTCTGCACCTTTTGCGGCTGGGGTGTCTGC
>DIYD01000179.1 GCA_002428905.1 Bacteroidetes bacterium UBA6063
GGTAAATAGGCTATTTATTGTTAACGTCGCTTCTCGATACAATCAGTACCAATTCCTACCGTCATTGTCCTGATCACTCGAAGTGACAACTGCTTTAGTTCTTCTGAATTAATAAAAACGTAATTGCTACATTGGTTAATCGTTTCACTGGTTAATTGATTCCTTGTTGAATTTCCCGCCCATTTTCCCATCTCCATATTTGCATATTGCCACATTATTTAATTGACAAACCACTTCCACATGTCATAGGAACACATTAGTTTTATTGGCACTATGGGAGCTTGGGGACCAGCAATTTTTTCTGACGACTTAGCATGTGACATTCGAGATGATTTTAAGGAGCTTATTGGGGATGGACTTACACCGCAGGAGGCTACGGAAAGCCTGGTAGACACATATGCCGATTCGATCTCTGATGACGACGAACATGGCGTGTTTTGGCTTTCTCTTGCGCAGGTACAATGGAAGACGGGCCGATTGTTAGATCATGTTAAACAGCATGCACTTGAAGTTATCGAAAGTGGTTCCGATTTAAAACGTTGGGAGTATGATAACAAAACGTTAAAGAAGCGAACTGCCGTTTTGGAGAAACTGAAAGAAACACTACGTTCTGAGCCTCCACCCCCAAAGCGAATACCGAAGCGCCTAAGAGCAACTACCCCTTTTGACGTCGGTCACTACTTTTATTATGAAACTAATTCAGGTCGTTATACTTTCTTTAAGGTAGTGGCCCACCATAGAGACAAAGGAGGTGTATATCCTATCTGTGAACTGTTGCAGTGGTATAGTGCCGAACTACCTTTGCGGTTTAACCCTTTTAAACTGAACTGGACGCTGAATACAAGAAAAATTAAACGCTTGAAAACGGTTAAGCTCAATGGCACAGAACAATTTATGCTCGCGGATCCGACTAAAAAGTATATACCCCCTATAAATCGTTTTGGTATTCTTATAAAAACTAAAATCGAACAACCAGAAGCTTCAGGTTACAGGGTTTTGCTTTGGAGGAACCTGGACAACCTCCTTGAGGTAACGTTTAGCGATCAAAATTCCTAATGCTTTCAGCGAAGAGTCTCCATACGCAGTAAGTTGAAGGTGAAAATGAAGTCTAAGTAGAAGTTGGACTTGTTTTAATTCCATGTCAAACTCAAACGCAGTGACAAATTCAAACACAATTGATTAATTGTTCCACTGTTTCATTGTTGAATTCTCCACCCATTTTCACATATCCGCATTTACATATTTTCACATTGCACTGGCTACACTGCCTAATCATTTCACTGATTAATTGATTCCTTGTATGCGCTCAGACTTCATGCGCAGTAAGTTGAAGGTGAAGTCTAAGTAGAAGTTAGACCTGTTTTAATTCCATGTTAAACTCTGTGATACCTGGTCATATCAGAGCATAACGAAGAGTCTCGATGTTCGTTAGGGGTAAATAGGCTATTTATTGTTAACGTCGCTTCTCGATACAATCAGTAACAATTCCTACCGTCATTGTCCTGATCACTCGAAGTGACAACTGCTTTAGTTCTTCTGAATTAATAAAAACGTAATTGCTACATTGGTTAATCGTTTCACTGGTTAATTGATTCATTGTTGAATTTCACGCCCATTTTCACATATCCACATTTACATATTTTCACATTGCACCGGGCACAGTGGTTAATTGAAACCTAACGTTGGCCAAACACCGATTGATAATAAAACCGCCATTTCCTACCTTTGAACCATGGAACTTCCCAGAGTATCGTATGGTCGTCGTGGAAACAAGCGGTTTAATTACAAGCCGAGGTTCTACGATGAAGACAAAGAAGACCTGTACAATCGGGTAGAGCAATCGCTCGCCGAAAAGACTGGAAATTTTAGTGCGGAAGGATCCAAGCGAAGATTAGAAGCTGCTTTTAAGAATCGATCTGCCGCATCCATTGATCCGGCTGCTCAGCAACAGAAATTAGCCTCGCGCATTCGGTTCATCTTAATTGCCCTCATCCTTGGCTCTATGGCCTATCTCGTGTTTTATACCAACGCATTTTCAATTATTTTCGAGGCATTCAAATAGAATGTCTGACTTAATCAAATTACTTCCTGAATCCATTGCCAATCAAATCGCTGCCGGTGAAGTGGTGCAACGGCCTTCGTCTGTCGTTAAGGAGTTGCTGGAGAACAGCTTAGACGCCGGATCTACCTCCGTAAAATTGGTGTTTCGAGATGGCGGTCAAACCCTTTTACAGGTAATCGACAATGGAAAAGGAATGAGTGATACCGACGCACGTATGTGCTGGGAGCGCCATGCCACATCAAAAATTCGGAAAGCCAACGACTTATTTGATTTACACACCTTTGGGTTTCGAGGTGAGGCACTGGCAAGTATCGCCGCGGTAGCTCAGGTTGAAATGAAGACCAAGCGCGATGAAGATGCACTCGGTACGCACATCGTAATCGAGGCATCTGAGGTTAAAAAACAGGAGGTAACCTCCATGTCAAATGGAACAAGTATCTCCGTAAAAAACCTGTTTTACAACATTCCAGTACGTCGTAATTTCCTGAAATCTATTTCGGTTGAAACCAAATACATCATTGAAGAATTCCAGCGGGTTGCCATTAGCCGACCTGACGTTGAAATGTCGCTGTATAATGGCAAAAACGAAGTATATAAGCTGAGCAAGTCTTCACTAAAAACCCGTATTGAAGACATTCTTCTGAAGTCGAAAAAAGGCGAGTTACTTGAAGTTGAAGAATCCACCGAAATTGTCAAGATTTCCGGCTTTGTTGGTAGCCCTGAACTGGCTCGAAAAACACGTGGAAGCCAGTTCATGTTCGTGAATCAGCGCTTCATCAAAGAACCGTATTTCCATCACGCCATTAACGGGGCATTTGACGGACTTATCGAAACAGATCATCACCCGTTTTACGTGTTATTCCTTGAGGTTGACCCTTCTAAGATAGATGTGAACGTCCACCCAACAAAAACCGAAGTAAAGTTCGAAGAGAGCCGACCGATCTATCAGATTATCAAATCGGTGGTAAAGCGTTCGCTGGGCGACTATAATGTGAGTCCGGAATTTGAAACTACGGCATTCATTCCGGGTTTTGATAAGACACCCTCTCCTTTCACCGAACGCAGCATAAAACCACCTACCATCAAAACGAATTCAGGATATAATCCGTTCATAAGCGACCAGGTGAAAAAGAAGAGTGAAACCCAATGGGAGAAACTCTATGAACCCTTCCGCGATGAGCCAGTGAATGTGCCAATGCCCGAGCACCGAACGGAAAATTTAGACCTTCGGTCGAAGGATAAAAACATCGAAATTGGGCAAGCGTTCCAGCTACATACCAAGTATTTGGTTTGTATGATCAATAACCAGTTGCATATCATCGATCAAAAACGAGCGCATGAACGCGTCTTATTTGAGCAATACAACGCGCAATTGTCGGCGAGTAAAGTGGCTTGTCAGCAATTGTTGTTTCCACGTACATTGGAATTACAACCTGCTGATTTTACCTTGCTCACGAGTTTAATTGATGAGATCAATCAACTTGGTTTTGATGTGAGTCCGTTTGGCAAGAACACTGTAATCATCAATGGCACACCAGCTGATATTGCTAAAGGTGAAGAACAGCGACTTCTTGAAGGGATTTTAGAGAATTTCAAACGCAATGAGCAGGCCCTGAAACTGGATAAACGTGAAAATTTGGCACGTTCGTTGGCCAAAAATGCAGGAATTCAGTACGGCACGGTTTTGGAACAAGAAGAAATAAACCAGTTGGTGAACGACTTGTTTCAATGCGAAACTCCTGGCTTCACACCAGGGGGCAAGGCGACGTTTGTACACCTCGACAGCAGCCAACTAACCGGTTTATTTGAATAGGAAATAAGATGCAGTACCGCGCAAGTAATTACAATACCCTCACACCCATGGTGAAGAACCTGATGATCGTCAACGGGTTATTCTTCTTTGCCACCTATGTCTTCACTACACGAGGCGTTGACCTGAACGGGATTCTTGGGTTGTTCCACCCGAGTTCGGAAGGGTTTCAACCGTGGCAGATATTAACGCATTTCTTCATGCATGGAGGCTTGTTGCATATTTTTATGAATATGTTCGGTTTATACATGTTTGGGCGTATGCTGGAAATACGATGGGGTGCCAGAAGATTCTTGTTCTTCTATATGGCAACGGCCTTCTTTGCGGCCTTACTGCACTTTTTGGTAGTTCATTTCCAGATCACATCGATTCTACCCACGCTAACCTCGGAACAAATAAATGAAGTGTATACGAATGGCCTTGACCTGCGGTATTCCGGTCGTAACTATACCAATACTGCCATGGCTCAGTTGAACAGCCTTGTGAACACGCCCGTAGTTGGTGCTTCAGGAGCTATATTTGGCATTCTCGGTGCCTGTTATGTGCTGTTTCCAAACACCATATTGTACCTAATTTTTCCTCCTATCCCACTACGATTGAAGGTAGCTGTAACATTATACGGTCTTTATGAGTTATATAGAGGCGTTGCCATGACTCCAGGTGACAATGTAGCCCATTTCGCGCACATAGGCGGATTGGTTGCTGGTATAATTATTGTCAAATACTGGAACAAGACACGCAGAGACAGTTTTTTTTAAATATCTTAGACTAACATGTCCATTTGGGATCGTATTAAATATGAATTCAGTCAGAAGGCTTCGCCTATTCGAAAGCTGATCATCATCAATGTTGCCATCTTTGTGGTTTCATGGTTGGTGATGGCCGTAGCACGCTATATGCAGGCTACTGGTCAGGCCCAGCAACTGATGTCTATATTCTATTTACCCCCTTTGTTCAAAGATTTAATTCTCAAACCCTGGACGGTATTCACGTATATGTTCTTTCATGATCCGTATGGACTGAGGCACATATTTGGCAACATGTTAATGCTCTATTTCTTTGGCAGAATTCTACTCGATTTCCAAAGCAACAAGCAGTTTTATACCTACTTCTTTGGTGGGGGTATAGCCGGGGCTGTCTTATTTCTTCTTGCAACGAACTTTATGCCTTCACTTCTCGGCGCCGGACCACTTCGTCCGCTAATCGGAGCTTCGGGTGGCGTAATTGCTGTTGTTGTAGCCACCGCTGTGTTGGTTCCGAACTACGAAGTATTCCTTTTTGGCGCTTTTCGGGTAAAGGTAAAATGGATTGCAGCCATATTGGTGGCCATTGATTTTGTGTATTACAGTGCTGGTAATCAGGGCGGACACTTAGCTCATATCGGTGGTGCGGCGTTTGGAGCACTTATGATGCTTCAGACCCAGGGAAGGATAAATCTCAACATTTTTCAGAATGTACGTAATCCGTTTAAACCCAAATTCACCGTATTGGACGAACGCGACATCCTGAAAAACAGAAAAACAGGAAGTTCTCGAAAAACAACCAGAAAGGCTGAGCCTTTTGATGTAAACAAACCCCGACAGGAAGAAATCGATGCCATTCTTGACAAGATTGGCCAAAGTGGGTATGACAGCCTAAGTAAAGAAGAAAAGGAACTACTGTTTAGGGCCAGCGAATAACACTGCACTGCTAAAAATTGAAAGCTATTATCAAAACCCTTCTTAAGATTGCCAACTGGGTTGTCATTGTTGGGTTGTTTGCAAGCTATCTCTCTCCATACATTTCTCCAACGGTATTCTGGCCTGTGGCCTTTTTTGGTCTTACGCATTTGATTTGGTTAGTGGCACTAATCGTTATTGCACTACTCTCCCTCTCCTACAAAACCAATATGCTGAAATGGAATGTAATCGTTTTTGCAATAGGCGTTCCCCTGCTCATGCGGGTTTATGGCTTTAAGAACGTAGAACCTGCTTCCAATTCAACACTGAAGGTTGCAAGTTTTAATACATACGCCCTGGGTGCAGCAATTAAAACCAATACCCAGGAAGATATAACCAACTACCTGAACGACAACAAAGTAGATTGTGCGGTTTTGGTAGAATGGCGATTTAATACGGGTAAAATCAGTAGGAAAGTATATCCGTATCAACAACGTCTTTCCCAAACGAACCGACAGAACCATGGCATACTGGTGGTGTCTAAATATCCTATTTCCCAGGCCGGGTTGATTGATTTCCCCGAACCTTCGTACAACCTCGCCGGATATGTGGACATAGAGACTCCCAACGAACTCATTCGTGTATATGGTGTACACCTTGAAACGACCCGACTAAAATCACACCACTATCACGACTTAAAAACACTGGAATTTGATTCGGCATATACCGAAACGGCTAAAAACGTGGCACAACGCTTAAGACTTTCCATGGTTAAACGGGCCGGACAGGTGGATGCCATAAAGGCACATATGATGGCCTGTAAACACCCCACACTGGTAATGGGCGATTTTAATGATGGACCACTAAGTTACACCTACCAACAATTGGTAGAGGGCAAGAACGACGCCTTTGTTGAAGCCGGAAAAGGGTTTGAAGCCACCTATCTTAAACCATTTCCTTTGTTACGCATCGATTATATTTTATACGACGATCGGTTTTCATGTCAGCAATATGGTTCAACCAGGGCCATTTATTCCGATCATAAACTCATCTTTGCAGAACTTAGTCTATAATACACACATATGGAATTTTTAGATCCACGATTGTCTGAATACGCAGAGAATCATACAACTCCTGAAACGGAATTGCAGCAAAAACTAAACCGCGACACCTATGCTAATGTCCTTATTCCCAGAATGTTATCGGGGCACCTGCAAGGCCGGGTATTGAGCATGTTTTCGAAAATGGCACAACCTAAAACCATCCTCGAAATTGGTACATACACGGGCTATTCTGCCCTATGCCTGGCTGAAGGACTGGCCGAAGGCGGTACGTTAATCACCATAGACAAAAACGAAGAATTGGAAGACATGGTGAAGCAGTACTTTGCTGATTCTGACCACAGCAACCAGATTGATTTTAGGGTGGGAAATGCACTGGAAATCATCCCGTCGATTGGCGAAGAAATCGACTTTGTGTTTATCGATGCAGATAAAGAAAATTACTCAAACTACTTCGATATGGTCATCGACAAAATGCCCGCTGGCGGAATCATTGTGGCCGACAATGTGTTGTGGAGCGGAAAGGTGCTTGACGAGGGTCAGTTGGAAAAAGATTTTGAAACCCGCGAGTTGGATAAATTTAACAAAAAGATAATGGCCGATGAACGGGTAGAAAATGTGCTGATGCCCATCAGAGATGGTCTTATGGTTGTTCGAAAAAAGTAGTCATTTACCTACTTTTGCACCACTAAATTTTAACGAAAGAAATGAAACAATTACTTACTGCACTGGTAATAGGTTTTACCTTGTTTTCTTGTGGCAATAACTCCTCGAGTACAAGCACGACTTCTTCTTCATCGAATAGCAAGCGTAAAATTGATAAAAAAGCAATTTCTAAGGAGCACATAGCTACGAACTATAAAGATGGTATTTATGCGCAGATCCATATTACTGAAGGTGATGTATTGGTTAAGCTGGAAATGGATCGGGCACCATTAACGGTCGCTAACTTCGTTGCACTGGCAGAAGGCGATATGCCAAACAGTGCGAAAGATCTTGGAGAACCGTTTTATGACGGATTGAAGTTCCACCGTGTAATTAGTCTTGCTAATGGTGATGGCAACGACTTTATGATTCAAGGTGGAGACCCGGAAGGTTCTGGCATGGGTGGTCCCGGCTATCAGTTCCGTGATGAATTTCACCCTGAATTAAGACATAATAAGCCGGGTATTTTGTCCATGGCCAACAGTGGTCCGGGTACCAACGGAAGCCAGTTCTTCATTACAATTGCTCCTACACCGCATCTAGATTTTGTTCACTCAATCTTTGGCCACGTGTTGGAAGGGCAGCGTTTTGTGAATCAGACCCTACAAAATGACAAAATCGACTACATAATCATTCATCGTGTAGGTGATTTGGCAGAAAACTGGGATGCTATGAAAGTATTTAACGAATTAAAAGATAAGAATGCAAACGATTGATAACTTCAACTTTTCCGGAAAGAAAGCGGTTATCCGAGTGGACTTCAACGTACCCCTAAACGATACGTTCGAAATAACCGATGATGCGCGAATGGCTGCCGCAGTCCCAACCTTGAAGAAGATTTTGAACGACGGTGGTGCTGCCATCATCATGTCTCACCTGGGCAGACCTAAGAACGGACCTGAACACACGTTTTCGTTAAGTCATGTTGTAGACCACCTAAGTAACATAACTGGTGCCAAGGTTCATTTTGCCAACGATTGTATTGGTGAGGAGGCAGCTTCAATGGCTGCAAACCTCAATTCAGGGGAAATCTTGTTGTTAGAAAACCTGCGATTCTACAAGGAAGAAACCGCTGGTGATGCCGCATTTGCGAAGAAACTTGCAAGCTATGGAGATATCTATGTAAACGATGCATTTGGTACGGCTCACCGTGCACACGCATCTACTTCCATAATTGCAGAAAACTTTGGTACGAATAAGTGCTTTGGTTACATAATGGCGGGTGAAATCGCCAATGCAAAAAAGGTAATGGCACAACCGGAAAAACCTTTTGTTGCTATTGTTGGTGGCGCGAAGGTCTCCGATAAGCTATTGATACTTGAAAACCTGATGAATGTTGCCGATACCATCTTAATTGGTGGTGGGATGGCTTATACGTTCATTGCCGCTCAGGGCGGACAGATCGGTGATAGTTTGTTTGAAGCCGATCGTGTTGATCTTACGAAAGAACTTCTAGCCAAAGCAGAGGCTAAAGGGGTTAAGATTATGTTGCCTGTAGACTCTGTTTGTGCCGATGGTTTTACCAACGATGGCGGAGTTGAAACATGTAATAGTGATGCGATCAATGCCGGATGGATGGGTCTTGATATTGGGCCTAAAGCAGTAGACGAATACGTTGCCGAATTGCTCAATGCGAAGACCATTTTATGGAATGGCCCTATGGGTGTATTTGAATTCAGCAATTTCGAAAATGGTACAAAATCCGTTGCCTTAGCTGTTGCTAAATCAACAGCCAACGGTGCATTTTCATTGATTGGTGGAGGCGATAGTGCCGCTGCAATTAAGAAATTCGACCTCAAGGAAGAAGTGAGTTATGTATCTACCGGTGGTGGAGCTTTACTCGAGTATTTCGAAGGAAAAGAGCTTCCTGGAATTGCGGCTATTATGAACGCAGCCGGAAACGCTTAAAATACGTTATAGCCCAATTATTTTGACCTCAACCCGTCGGTTTAGAGATTGACCTTTTTCTGTTGCATTATCCGCAATAGGCTCGTCGGGTCCACGACCTACGGAACGTAATCTATCCTTATCTATACCGCTTAAAATAAGATAGTTCCGCACTTGTTTTGCTCGCCTGCGTGATAGTTCAATATTGTGCTCATAGCCCCCAACACTACTGGTATGCCCTATGATTTGAATACGCATACCCGGATATTTGTCCAACAGCTTACGCAACCGGTTCAGACTGCCAATGGACTCCGGTAGCAAGTCATGTTTGTCGTTGTTGAAATAGACGTTCTCCAAAACAAACTTCATCCCGATTTCTGGCCTGGTGGTCCATCCCGTGTCGTTTTGTAACGTATCGTAATACTGTGGTTGAGGTTTTACAGGGTGGGCATCCATATTACATCCACATCGTGTTGAATCCGATACAGGAGCAAGTGTCACATCGTCTATGATGTAATAAGCCTCCGCAGCATAGCCATTTACCTTGGTTAGTGCAATGTCTTTCAGCTGCTTAAAACTGCCAATGGTTGCATATTTCTCGCCGCCTTTAGCCCTATAGGAGCACTGCAACAGCATCCACCTGGTTTTGTAAGGAAGATAACTCTCGTTCAAAATGAGGTTGGGTTTGGTATCAATTACGGCATTGATGTCTTTTATTGGTTTCTTACTGAAATGTACACCCAGTCCATTACTCGTATATCCACATTGATTCGCAAGTTTCACATACAGTGAAAAACAATAAACACTGTCCTTTTTCATTGGCTTTACCAGCTTGTTCTGTATGTATTCGATGTCTTTCACCAAACTATATACCCGAAACCCCATACACCCAGTACCGGATTTGCAATCTTCCGACAAGAAGAAATCGGGGGTTGGTGAAACAGGCTCCCAATATTTAACTTCTCCCTTGTTCACTGAGGCCTTTGACGTTGGCAAATTGGGATGGTCTTCGAACATGGGGTTCGCTATGAGGTTGTTTGGGTCATTAGGCCAAAACTTTGCGGTATCTAACAGATGAGGAGATGCCAGCCTTCGCTCTGTTGCCAGGTAATAGCCCAGCTCTCCCTCTGCGCGTAAATTGGTATACTCTGTGGTGATTTTGGGAGATCGAAATCGGTTTAGGTGTTCAAATACGACCAATTCACCATACTGTTCAATGATGTTGAGCATGGCCGTACCTTCAATTATGACCTTGGTTTGGTATGCTTTCTCTGAAACAACCTGATCGTTTTCATAGGTACGGTCCAACACTGGATTTCCTTCTAAATCAAAATAGGTGGTGACCCCTTGTCGTTGAAATACCTGTAAGGCACCAATTGCTTTATAACGCGCTCGCTTGAGCAAGACGCCTTCTTTATCGTAGTAGTCCCACGTACCGTTTTTTAGTTTAAATGTATCGGTTAAACCGGTGATCTCCGATTCACGCTTTATGGTCATGAAATCGCCCGCCTGGCTCCGGATCAGGGTATCGTAAAACAGAGTATCCTGGGCGAAAGATGGCACAAATGCGCTGCCCACCACAAACATGGTTACTAGGAACTGGATGAATTTCATATTGGTTAATACTAGAACCCCGTAAGAGGTAACCCCAGTATGTTACAAACTTAAAAGATTTGCAAACAGTCGGTAGGCGCCCGGAACACCGGCAGGTAGTTCTCGAAAGAAAGAGAGGCCTGTATACACAACATAACCATCCCCAAACTGCCCTACCAACAGACTTCCCTCTTTAGGTGTCTCGTTCACATCGTTCATGCGCAGTAACGGTGTCATGGTCTTATCCCACGATTTAGGGAAGTACAAGCCACGTTCCTGAACCCAGGATTCGAAATCTACTTGTGTGATCTTGTTCGGGACATTAAGTGCTTTGTGCTCAGTATCCAGGAACTCAACCTTAGCTGTTTCATCCGTCACCCTAAAACGCGAAAGTTCGATTTTAGCCGGCCCAAGTGGCTGTGATTTAAGTCGGTGACTGGTGTTGTACTGCATAATGAGGTTGCCTCCCTGCTGTACGTATTCGGTTAAAATCCCATTGGCCGAACCGATGCTTTCATTGGTATTCAATGCACGTATGCCCAAAACAATGGCATCATACGCATTCAATTGACTCTGCAAGAGTTCATCTACAGTTAATTCGGTTACCTCAAACCCCATCTCACGAATAGCTTCAGGTACCTTATCACCAGCACCCGTAACGTATGCGACTTTACTTCCTTTGGTCTTAAGGTCTACTTTCACCAACTTCATTTCGGCTGGCGGAAACAGCGCAACCTCTGGGATGTGATCGTACTTTAACTGATAAATACCCTTGTTATATACACCTTCATCGTCTTTGAACAAGGCTTTAATCACACCTTCGCTTTGACCTTTTGGCGGTGTTATGGTGAACGTAAAATGTTGTTTTTCTCCGGCTTTGGTAAATTTAGTTTTATGGAAAACGGGATACATCTTCCAACCTTCAGGAACAAAAAGCTCGAGGTATCCTTCCAGCTCATCTTTCCCAGCAATCACCTCAATATCAAGCACTTTTGAATCATCCTGGGCGAATACCATTACATCTTTCGATAAATTAATCATGGCATTTGGCACCACCATTAGGGGCTGAATGATCTGGCCTTTCACCGGGTCATTTGATCCATGTAAAATGGGCAGCTTCTGTCGCAGTGTTTTGCCATTGTACGTTAGGTCAACCGACATGTAGAATGGGTAGTCATTTATGGCTTTTCCAATGTCGTTATTTGATGTTACCCCATACAAACCGTGGCTTTTCTTACCCGTTAACCAGTACGGTTGGCTGCTATGTTCTGGAACATTCCATGAAAAGTCTTGTTTGAATCCAGGTGTGAGCTTTACCTCCTTGGAAGACGACTGTGACGTAAAATTGAGTTTCCAACCTACCATAATGCCTTCTACATTGGATGATGCTACCAATCCTGTTGGCACTTCCTGACCTATATAGACGTTCTGTTCACGTGTAAAAGCATGCATTTTTACGCCCAGGCAGTTCACTATGATATCTTGCACTTGTTCAATTTTCGCCGATCGAAAAGTGCTTTCTTCCAATTGACCAATTTGATCGCGGATCGCAAATAAGGCGTCAACCGAAGCCTCTGGATGGTTGACATCGAAGCCATTGATGGTCTTTGCGATCATCTTGTCTAAACGGGTGTCGCCCGTCTTCTCTTTCCAATTCGTTGCAATACCGTCTAACAGATGAAGTGGTGCTGTTCCCTCACTCAACAACTCAAGATACTCCCATTGTGGAGACAATCCTGGAGAATTGCCAAAGCCCTGGCTTTTGTGCTGACTTCGACTGTCTGAAGAAATATCTGAACCCGATTTACCGAGTAAAGGCATGTACTGGTTCACATCAAATTTTACATAGGATTCTGGTCGCTCCGCCACTTTTTTGTCCATGGTTTCCACACTGCCATAAAACCAGTAACTGGTGTTCCAATAGAGATGTTTCGTCTGCCATGTTGTAAGTTCTTCAAGTTGATCGACGTACCGTGTTTCATCGGCCGCAGCTTTCATACCTTCTACGGCTAACATAGCCGATGCCGTGTGATGACCATGCGTAGGTCTTTTCGGGTTAACCTCGGGCGAAAATCGGGTTATTATAATGTCGGGTTGCACCTGTCGAATAACACGCACCACGTCGGACAATACCTCATCTTTATTCCAGAATTCAAAGGTCTCTGTGGGTGTTTTAGAATACCCAAAGTCAATGGCACGCGTAAAGTATTGTTTAGCACCATCTCGATGACGTGCCGCCAATAATTCGTGTGTTCTCACCAGACCTAGTTTTTCACCTATTTCGGTACCGATGAGGTTCTGGCCACCGTCACCACGTGTAAGACTGAGGTAGGCCACATCCACATGTTCATAGTTCGTTAAATAACTAATCAATCGGGTGTTTTCATCGTCTGGGTGTGCTGCGATGTACAACACCTTTCCGGTACGATGTAATCGGTGCAGATCGTGCAGTATTTCAGAGGCTGGAACCGTGATTTGTGCCCCCACTGAATGGGCATACACCAAACCCGCAATCAATAATATAAATCGTTGAATATTAACCATTTGATTTGTTCAAATACGTGATAAAGTTTTGGTTGCAACGAAGCAACATCTGATATACATCTTCAAAGCCATTCATACCGCCGTAATACGGATCGGGCACGTCACCACTTTTATCGATGTCATCAAAATCTCTCATCTTAAACAACTGGGCCCGCACCTGGTTTGAAGGCAGTACCGTTTTTATGTTTTGAAGGTTCGATTCATCCATTGCAATGATGTAATCAAACGTATCAAAATCCGATACATCCAGCTTACGAGCGCGACTCGGTAATACTACCTTATGCTTTGCAGCAGTTTCTCGCATACGGTGATCAGGTAACTCACCTACATGGTAGGCGGCTGTTCCACAAGAGTCTACCACAAAGTGTTCTGAGGCCCCTTGCTTCTCAATTAAATCAACAAACAGACCTTCGGCCATTGGAGACCTGCAGATGTTGCCCAGGCATACGAATAAGACGTGTTTTTTCACTGCTCAATAATACGACCCTCTGCGGAAAGTTACCCATATTTGTATCTATGGTCCGTCACACATTTTTAATCTTATCCGCATTTCTTCTGATGTTCTCCTGTGCAGAAAAGGAAGAACCCGAAGAAGTGCCGGAAGTGGAGAAGTTTGCCATTGGCCATATCGATACTCGATTAGGCAGTATGTATTTCTGGTTGTACGACGAAACACCGAATCATAAAGCCAAATTTATTGAGCTTACCAACGAGAAGCATTACGACCAGTTTACAATGAACCGCGTGGTTAAAAACTTTGTTGTTCAAGGAGGCTGTCCTGACTCGCCTCAGTACTTCACCGGTTCACCTTACCTCCTCGATCCTGAATTTCACGACAGCATCGGGCATACGTATGGCGCACTGGGAATGGGCAGGGATGACAACCCGGGTAAACAATCCAACGCCTGCCAGTTGTACGTTGTTTGTCGGGAAGCGGGCACACCGCATCTGGACAGTAATTACATGATATTTGGAATGCTAATCAAAGGTGAAAATGTCTTGGAGGCCATTGAGGCCGAGCCTACCAACAATAACGATCAACCTCTTACCGATATACCGTTAACAGTAAGAACACTGTATTACTCCGAAAGAGAGCTGTTAGACAGTCTTGGCTTTAAGCTGCCAGGAAGGTAAGGTATGCGTTTTTTTGCTCAACCATAACCACGCCAACATTCCGGCACTGTACGCCCAGGTTACCGGAGCAATCCAGTTTGATACCGCAGGCATATCGCTGTATACATATGGGATGGTGACAGCGACTAGTAATAAACGAATCGTATCAAAGATTTTAGCTCCCGGTTTGTTGTCTAACAAGCGTCCGTGGGCAAACACAGAGAATAAAATGGTAATCACAAGCACCATTAAATGACGGTTTTCCATAATGTCTTTGAACAATGCTACCTTCTTGGGCTCAGTTACAATCATGAACATGGAAACAAAGAACATCAACGTTACGAGGTTGTTGATGAGCATATAGAAGCCAAATCCTTTGGTTACTGGAGTCTCGTGCGGGAGACGGTTTCCTTTGTCATCGGTTTTATACTGGTTTGGCAGATATCCAACATCGGAAGGTGTCCATTCAGGTTTGGAAAAAAACAACTTCACCTTGTCTTTGAAGCTTGAAGCCATTTTTGCGCGTTTGAATAAATCCTTCCAGTAAAAGAAGTTTGAATTGTACGCATTGTCACTTTCAAAACCAGTAGTTATGCCGTAATCAGGCTCTTCTTCTTCGGGTGTATAGGTACCAAACATCTTATCCCAAAACATGAATACGTGACCATAGTTGTGATCGATGTATTTCTCGTTTCTGGCGTGGTGAACACGGTGGTTTGATGGCGTTGAGAAAATATGCTCCAAGAAACCAAGCTTGCCTACCAATCGGCTATGGGTAACAAATTGGAATGCCCCAACAAAGATTATAGCCGTAGCCGCTAAATCTGGATGGAAACCAAATATCGGTAGCCAAATAAAGAAAAACGAACGGTTAATAACCGCAAAGAACGATACACGAAATACGGTGGAGATATTGATGTCTTCACTCTGATGATGCACAATGTGCGCAGCCCACAGGAAGTTGATTTCATGACTTAGCCTGTGGTGCCAGTACGCCAGGAAGTCTGTAAACAATAGTGCTACAATCCAAATACCTATGGCCTGAATGCTATAAGGCTCTAACGATTCCCAGGGTAATTTCCAAAAAGCTACGTTCGCAAATACCCACTTAGAAGCTTCGTAAAATATGTACAGCCAGAAGAAGCCAAAAACCCGCTCCAAAATACCACACGATAAGTTCGCCATAAAGTCGGAGAACGTATAGGTGTTGACATTTTTGCGGATGGCCACAATCTTTTCGATCAACATCAGAACGGCTAACACTGCCAGAAGAATTACCCAACCTTTCGCTGTCATTCGTTTAAATTTTGGTGCAAAGCTACAAAAAGAAGGCGCCTTTCAATGTCAAATGATAACAATCATGCCTTGTTTGCGTCTAAAACAATACGACGTAGACCGAGAAACATAATCGTCATGAAAACGGCCATAAGTACGTGACTAATATCATGGTAATTGAACCACCTGTGTATACTCAGCTGTTGGGAATACACAATTCCTGGTACGATGCTGTATCCCAGCGCAGCCAGAACGATTTTACTACCTGCTAACCGAACTTTTTTAAAGGCGAAGAAGTGCATGGGCAATACGGTACCGATAATAGCTACCGTTGAGTTGATTTGGGTGACCATGAAGGCATCTGGTACGGTAACTCTTAATCGCACCAGCATCAAGGTTATAGCTGTTATCCATTGAAGTACAAACCAAACAGGTAAGACTTTCTTTGCCCAGATTGCTATACTGTTTTTGATCAGTTGGAATGACCCAAATTGCAAAAACATCAGGCCTGTGGCACCGCACATCCAGCCAATGGCTTTTGCACTTGCAGGAACATAGGCTTGCAATCCATGACCGAGCCAGGCGGCGCTGGTCATCCCTATCGCAAAGATGAAAAAATAGCGTTTAAACCATGGATATGCATCTGACCGCGCATCTTTAATCTTGTATAACTGAAAGAAAGCAAACCAACACACCAGGGCCACTAAAAAGTCTGTTAGTGTGGTAACTGGTTCTTGCCACTCGAAATTTCCAAGTTGAATGGTGGGATTTAATATTGGATCTGCAGACACGCCACAAATCTATCGTTTTACTTCATCACGGCGTTTAGTTTAGCCCACATTTCATCCTGGAACTTTGCAGGCACCAGCGAGATGTCTGGGTTATCTCCCATGCGTATAACGATTAGATTCTGACTGGGAATAATGTTCAGCAGCTGCCCGTTTTTACCCATGCCTGCGATCATTTCTCCAGGCGCATTGGGTGCAATGGGTTTCTGAATTTTAAACTGGAACCCTGGTAACATGTGTGACTGTTTTCCATTTAACCACCACAGGTATCCATACGAATGATTGATGTCTTGCGACGTATTAATCATCTGCTTATAGTACTGCTCGTCGCCAAGAATGGTTGTATTGTCCCAAACACCTTTGTTTAATATCAATATGCCAAATCGGGCCATGGCACGGGCTGTACTGTAATAGACGTGGTTATAACCCGAATACCTCCAAAAGCCGTCCATACCAATAGGGTCACGCAGTTTTGAATTGAAGTAGTCGTCGAAACTCTGCTTGGTTGCATTCTGCACAACGCTATCAAGCAAGGTGTAAGGTGCATTGTGATATGCCCACCGCGTGCCGGGTTCTGCTTTGAATTTTAAACAGTCGCGATCCGTACAAAAACCGTCGCCCGAATCGTCCAAACCTGAGGTCATTGTTAACTGGTGACGTACCGTAATCTTATCCAATTGCTCCGTAGTTACATCTGCCCAATCGCCCATGTACTTGCTCGCTGGATCATCGATGTATAGGTGCCCATCTTCCTGCGCCTGACCTACCAAAAATGAGGTAAGAGTTTTGCCTGCTGAAGCCCAATACCATACCTTGGTTTTATCAAAGTCGGTAAGCGCTAAGAGGTCTTTTCCATTATAGTGCTCCAAGACAATCTTGCCATCTTTCAATACGAGAAAGGCTCGTGTTTGACCATCATCTAAAAAAGAATACAGGTCGCCTACTTTGGTAGAATCCCAGCCCAGGCTTTTTAAGCTCATCGTCTCCCACTGCGAGCCATTTACGGGTGGAAAATACAATTCGCCTCCAGGTATTGGATCAGGTGTAGGGTTTGGCTGATCATCGTTTGATGAACATGCCGACAACATCGTTAAACTTAGCAGTATTACAAACAACCTCATAGAACAAAGTAAGCAAACAATATTCCAATTTGGTCATGAATGCGCAAAAATCACGGTTTGAATGACACGAATCAGTTTTTTGGCGCTTCTATACGTGTACCTTTGTAAAGTTGAAACGCATTTTGGCCATATTGCTTATCGGTATACTCGGGTTGGGGTTCCTAACCAACATCGGTATAGCTTTATGGTTTGAGGTTGAACAGGATTACATTGCCCAGGAATTGTGTCAGGAAAAGGATATCGAAGATTCGGATTGTGAGGGGCATTGCGTACTGACCAAAAAAGTCAACGATTCTAAACCTGTAACGCAGATCGTACTGGATTCTAAATTATTGGAATTTCTTTTGCCTACCACCTTTACAAAACAATGCTACGGCAAAGAGGATAAAACGTTGGATGGGGTAGGTTTTGCTGTTCTTGAACAACCTCCAGGCGATGTGTTTCGCCCACCCTGCTAGATTTCCTTACCAAACGCCATACTTCTTATTTAAATCTAGTTTTTAACACAAATGAAACACATACCATTACTGGTATTGTTCGTTGTGACTTCCTTATCTAGTTCTGCGTGTGATGCGTGTGGTTGTGCTATTGGAGGAATGGGCTTTGGTTATGTCCCGTTTCAAAAAAACCACTTTGTAGGTCTGTCTTACCAGCACCATTCATTTGAGACCGTACATCCGGCACTCTTCAGCACCGAAACGGAGGAAGTATCCAACGATCAATTTCAGACAATACAACTTTGGGGTCGGTTTTTTATCGGAGATCGATTCCTGGTTTCAGGGTTTATGCCTTTGAAACAAAATACCGTAGAAAGTACTACGGAAAACCACCACATTCGTGGGTTCGGTGATGCACGCATACAGGCGTTGTATTTGGTTAAGTCGGTAGGACATGCGATGTCAACCTCTCAGCTTACCTGGTACGCTGGATTTGGCGCTTATCTACCTACCGGCCGAATAGACGAGGAGTCGCGGATACATTTACCCAATTTGCAACCGGGTTCCGGTGCGTTTGGTGCCGAGTTCAACTCGACATTTTCTGCACGTAACAACGACCTTGGATTTCGCTCTGAGCTCAACCTAAGAACCAACGGT
>DIYD01000304.1 GCA_002428905.1 Bacteroidetes bacterium UBA6063
GGTAAATTTGAATTAATTGGTTAGTTAATTGGTCTAAAGGCTGGGGAAACCCGGCCTTTGGGCTTTTTGGTGCTTTCGTACAAAAAGCCCAAAGGCAATTGAACACTTATTCAATGAACCAATGTATCAATTAAGCAATGTATCAATTGGTCAATAATCATTTGTCAACCACCAATACCTTATACAATTGCCTGTCGTACGCGCAACAGTTTCTTCAACAAATCTTCTAACTGACTCAATGGCAACATATTAGCTCCATCCGATTTGGCTTGTGCAGGATTTGGATGTGTTTCAATAAACAATCCATCGGCTCCAACTGCTACGGCAGCTTTAGCGATCGTTTCGATCAATTCAGGCTTGCCTCCGGTTACGCCACTTGAAGAGTTTGGCTGTTGCAAACTGTGCGTTATATCCATCACAACCGGCTTGCCCATGGCTTTCATTTCAGTGATGTTTCTGTAATCCACGATTAAATCCCCATAGCCGAACATGTTGCCACGTTCGGTAAGTAGAACCCGTTCATTACCACTTTCAGTTACCTTGTCCATCGCATACTTCATGGCTGAAGCACTTGCGAACTGTCCTTTTTTGATGTTCACCACCTTACCCGTTTTAGCGGCTGCTACCAGTAGATTGGTCTGCCGAAAAAGAAAGGCAGGAATCTGTAACACATCCACATAATCAGCGGCCATTGCCGCTTCTTGGACCTCATGAATATCAGTGACTGTAGGAATGTTATACTTCTCTCCTACTTCTGCAAGTATCCGAAGTGCCTTTTCATCACCAATGCCAGTGAAACTATCCAATCTGGATCGGTTCGCCTTGCGATACGAGCCTTTAAACACCAACGGAATGTTCAATCGTTGCGTAGTTTCAACGAGTTCCGCAGCGATATCCATCGCCATTTCTTTACCTTCGATTGCACAAGGCCCTGCAAGCACGAAGAAATTGGTATTGTTCGTATCGAATAAATGGGTTATGGTGGATGCTTTACTCACGTTTAAAATAATTAGGCAGCAATATTACAACTATCGATGCTTAATCGTTGTATATCTGCCTGGTGTAAAATTGTCTGGTTTATCCATCAAAACCGACCTATAGAGTGTTAATCTTGTATCATGCGCTGGTTCGTAAGTTTGATAATAGCTCTGGTTGGTCTGAACTCTTATGGTCAGATTGAACTGTATTTAAGCGATTACCAACTTATCGAAGAGAATAACAAAGCCCTCATAACCTGGACTACCTCTGCAGGCTTTACGTGCGAAGACATCACCATTGAACATGGAACAGACACTGCAGAAATGACACCCGTATACAAGTATCCGGGTGTATGCGGCAGCACGAGTACGGAAGAAAGCTACACCTATCTTTTCCGTGATATCATCTACAACTCAACGAATTATTTTCGCATTAATCTAGGCAGATATGGTACATCTCCATTGATGACCATACGCATTGTAAAATTAGAAGGGTTAAATCCGATTGTATATCCGAACCCCATTCAACCCAGCTCAGTGTTGGTGTTTCGTAATCCTGATCGAGACGAAGCAAAGATTACGGTGATTAATGCCATGGGGCAACAAGTTGGGGCAGATGTGGTAACCCGACAGCGAGAAGTTGCCATTGCGGATTTGGGAGTTCAATCCCCCGGAACGTATTTCCTCTTTATCGAGATAAACGGCATCCGTTCGCGTGGAAAATTTACGGTACTTTAGTCACACAACTGTCGTTAAATCAATTCGTTTACGTAACATTGCACCTTAATAATTAAGGTATGAGCAATCAACTTTTAGCTGGAAAAAAAGGAATCATTTTTGGCGCATTAGATGAAAACTCTATTGCATGGAAGGTGGCAGAACAGTGCCATGAAGCCGGAGCAGAATTTATTTTAACCAACGCCCCAATTGCCTTACGCATGGGAGGTATTAACCAATTGGCGGAGAAGACGAATTCAGACGTGGTGCCTTGCGATGTTACAAGCAACGACGATATGAATGCACTGATCGATGCTGCCGTTGAAAAATTCGGAAAAGTAGATTTCATTTTACACTCCGTAGGTATGAGTTTGAATATTCGGAAGAAAAAGCCGTATACCGGTTTGAACTACGACTTCATGCATAAAACTTTAGATATCAGCGCTATAAGCCTGCACCGTTTGTTGCAAACGTGTTACGAAAAAGATGCTATTAACGATTGGGGATCGGTTGTGGCATTAACATATATCGCAGCACAGCGTACCTTTCCGGATTACAGTGAAATGGCTGAGAGCAAGTCTTTATTGGAATCCATCACCCGAAGCTTTGGATACCACTATGGTGTGAAGCGAAATGTTCGTATCAACTCTGTTTCACAATCTCCAACGCCTACCACAGCAGGTTCTGGTGTAGGTGGATTTGATGCCTTTATCGATTATGCCTCAAAGATGTCTCCTCTCGGAAACGCATCGGCAGATGACTGTGCTTCGTATTGCGTAAGTCTGTTCTCGGATTTAACGAAGATGGTGACGATGCAGAACTTATTCCACGACGGCGGCTTTAGCAACGTAGGCGTAAGTGAAGCGGTAATGCAGAAGTTTGGCGAAAAAGCCGAATAAGAAATAATACGTTTATATGTAGGAAAGTCGAG
>DIYD01000306.1 GCA_002428905.1 Bacteroidetes bacterium UBA6063
GAATGATTGATCGGCATTCTTCTTTTGTAATGTTCCCCTGTTTGTTCTCAGCACCTATAGCATGCATCCAGTCTAAATAACTGATGTAAGCCTGGTCGGTGAGCTGTGATCTCCATTCTTCCATGTAGTCATTGCTCACAGGCTTTGTACCCGATTTACGTGGAATTACAGGGAAACTGTAGTGCACATCGGGATGAATCAGTTTTTGAACTTTTACACAAGAAGCGCAAGCACCGCAGGCGTCTGTATCTGAACGGTTCTGACACAATAAATACTGACTTGTTGCCAGGGCCACGGCTAAACTACCACCGCCGGTTTTGCCAACAAATAATTGCGCATGCGGTAAACGACCATCTCGTATTCTTTGTCGAATTTGAGTGCCTATGGTCGCCTTACCTTTAATCTCAGAGAATAACATAGCAATTAATCCGTTCAAAGGTATAAAACACCAGTACATGAAGGCTTTTGTGTTGAGAAATAATTCGGAAAATCGAATTTTTAAGCCTGCATTAGATTAGTTGAACGAACTCTTGTATTTTGCACGAGTTTTTACAAGACCCACGCGAAAAACGTACTCATGGAACGACTTTTGAATTTTGCCAAAACCCACCTTGCAGCAGCAGGGATTTTTCTCGCTGTTTTTGCGATCTACTTCCACCCTCAGATAAAGGGAAAAGTAGTTGCACAACGCGATATTCAGCAAGGAAAAGGAATGATTAAAGAGGTGACAGATTTTCACGATCGAACCGGTGAACATACCCTTTGGACCAATGCCATGTTTGGCGGAATGCCTACATATCAGATCAGTGCACCTCAGGAGTCAAACCTAATTCGTAAGTATGTTGAACCGACTTTACAGCTCTTTATAGCGGCACCTATCAGTTGGTTCTTTGTTGCTGCCATGTGCTTTTATATTTTGATGATTGTGGTCGGTGTAAATCGTTGGGTCGCCATTATAGGTGGATTGGCCTTTGCGCTCTCCACCAACAATATGATCTTGTTTGCCGAAGGACACACGTCAAAGTTCAGGGCATTGTCTTACCTGCCACTGGCCCTAGCAGGTGTTTATTTGGTATTGCAGAAGCGGGAATATCTAAAAGGAACAGCTTTGTTCTTGATAGCGATGAGTTTGAATATTGCTGCGAACCACTACCAGATGACGTACTATTTCGCAATTGCAATGATGTTCTTCGTGGTGATTTCGGTTATTCTGATCCTTGCCCAAAAAACAAAGGCCGAGAGCGAAACATCGCATACGAATAACATTGGGGCTTATTTGCTGGGCGCAGTTGTATTGCTTATAAGTGCGGTTATTGCTGTCGGGCCGTCGTATTCAAAGATAGCCACTACCTATGAGTACACGAAGTATACCATGCGTGGTGAGTCTGATTTGAAGAAAGAGCGTTTGGCAGCTGAGGCGGCATTGGCCGATACGGACGTGGATGCTGAAGGTCTGAACTGGGATTACGCCATGATGTGGAGTAACTCTACCATCGATTTGTTTGCCTCATTTATTCCTGGCATCGCAGGCGGTAGTAGTGGGGAGCTAGTTACCAAAGATTACCCAATTACACAGTTCTTTGGAAATGGAAAACGAGATGTTCGGGCACCTCTCTATTGGGGCGGTGCAGATTCCACAAGTGGTCCGGTCTACTTCGGAGCAATAGTTGCATTTTTACTCGTTTTGGGTATCTATTTGGCGCCAAATTCGGCCTGGAAATATGGTATTCTAACCGCTACTTTAATTGTGATGCTCCTGTCCATGGGGCGTTACTTCGAGAGCTTCAACAAGATATTCTTCAACCACTTCCCTAAATACGACAGTTTCAGGGCGCATAACTCAGCTATGGGGGTTGTTGCCGTCTTCTTCCCAATTGTAGCACTTACAGGCTTGTCACAGTTCCTGTTTGGAGGAGTAGATAAGAAACGAAAGGAAAAAGCGCTGATTGTTTCCGCAAGTGTTGTTGGCGGTATTGCACTGATTGTAGCTCTGTTTGGAGGTGCTTTTAGTCAAGTGCACTTCAAGGATGAGTTTTTCTTACAACAGTTTCAGGGCAATCAACAGGCCTATGACAATTTCATGGACGCCTTAATGGAGTCGAGAACCATGTACATGAAGTCAAGTGCGTTCCGTACCTTAATTTTTGTCGTGCTTGGTGGAGGTACGTTGTGGCTCTTCCTGAAAGACAAAATGAAGCGTGAGTACGCACTTTTAATAATTGGCGGTTTGATTGTGTTTGATATGGCTGGAATTGATCGTAAATACTTGAATGAAGACGAATTCATCTCTAAGAAAAAACAAGACAAACCATTTGTTAAGCGACCAGTAGATGATCAGATATTGAATGCCGAACCCAATGGAAGAGGCTACTATCGAGTGCTTGACCTGTCGATCAACACCTTTAGCTCAAGTAATACAAGTTATTTCCACAATACGGTTGGTGGATATAGTGCGGTAAAAATGAGTCGAATTCAGGATGTCATTGATTCCATGTTTAGAAGAGGTATTGCACCTCCGGTTTTGGATATGATGAATACCAAATACATCATTGATAAGAACCAGCAGTTGTACCCAAATCCTACTGCACTCGGAAGCGCCTGGTTTGTTGATAGTTTCCGTTACGTCTCTTCAGCTACGGATGAACTGGCCAGTTTAGACAACTTTAACCCGGCAACTACAGCTATTGTGCATACCGATTTCAACGAATACATGGATGGCCTGCAGAGTCATGCATTAGATAGTAGTGCCCAACGAACGATTGCCCTGACGTCGTATGAGCCGAACAGGCTGGTGTATAATTCCAATACATCGACAGAAGAATTCGCAGTTTTCTCCGAGATGTGGTACGGGCCGAATACGGGTTGGGATGTCTACATCGATGGTAAACAGGAAGTTGTTGAACATATTCGGGCCAACTATCTGTTACGAGCGATGAAGATTCCAGCAGGTGAACACGAAATTGTATTTGAGTTCAGGCCGCAGACCTTTGAAAAAGGGGAGAAGGTTTCCATGGCTTCGTCAATCGTGATCTTGCTGTTGATTGTTGCTGCGGGTGGTAAGATATTTCTTGGAGGACGAAAAGAAGCGAAAGCGTAATCGTATTTAACCACACATGATTAAGGTAGGCATTGTTGTAGGTACTCGACCTAATTTTATTAAAATTACGCAGTTCGAACGTGTGTTTAAGTCATATGGCGATGCGTTTGAATTCAAACTTATCCATACTGGACAGCACTACGACAAAAACATGTCGGACGTGTTTTTCGAACAGTTCAAACTCAAGCGCCCGGATGTGTTCCTTCAAACGAAAGGATTGAGTCCTGTAGTTCAGATTGGTGAGATTATAGCGCAGTTGGGGCAACTTCTAGAGGAGTGGAGACCGGATATCTTAATTACGCCGGGCGACGTGAATTCCACACTGGCTGCATCTATAGCGGCGAATAAGACGAACACGAGATTGGCTCATCTTGAAAGCGGGCTGCGTAGCTTTGACCGCGGTATGCCCGAAGAGATTAATCGAATCTTAACCGATGAAATTACCGATGAGTACTTTGTTACGGAACAAAGTGGCCTCGAACATCTTGCTGCGGAGAATGCCCATGGCAGAGCACATTTTGTAGGCAATACCATGATTGATAGCCTGGTGGCTTTTGAAGAAGACATTCAAAACAGTCCAGTGTTGGAAAATTACAATCTTGAGAATCGCGGATTTGTCTTGATGACAATGCACCGTCCAGCGAATGTCGACACAAAAGAGAATCTTCAAAAACTGTTGCGCATTATCAATCACGCGGCGCAGAATTATAAAATTGTATTCCCAATTCATCCGCGTACGCGAAAGAGCCTGGAGCATCATGGGTTAATGACCGAAGTGGAAAAGAACGATCAAATCATTCTGACCGCTCCGTTAGATTACTTTGCTTTTCAAAAATTAACTGCCTCCTGCAAGTTTGTCCTGACAGATAGTGGAGGCATACAGGAGGAAACAACCTTTAGGCAAGTGCCCTGTTTGACGTTACGGCCAAATACAGAGCGCCCAAGTACGATTGATGTGGGAACAAACACCCTGGTGCCTTTCGAGCCAGAGATTGTGGAGTCGTATATTGATCAGATTTCTAACGGGACCTATAAGAAAGGTGAAATTCCACCTCTATGGGACGGGAAGTCCACCGAACGCATCGTGGAGATTCTATATCAAATCCTGAAGAAGTAGGCTATATTTCTTAGCCAGTTCTTTTCTACTGTAATTCATTACACCTGAGGCATTTACCGTTAAATCACCTGTTGTGAAAGCCTTGAAGCTAGCGCTCAGATGCGCTTTCAGTTCTTCTACTTCATCGTAACCGAAAATGGCACCAGCACCGGAGTTCGAAACAATAGCAGCCGAATCTCCATTCTTCGGACCGATACAGATTATTGGACGCTGAGCACCCATGTATTCAAAGAGCTTGCCCGGAATAACCCCCATACTGTTCGGGGTATCGTTGATGGGTAAAAGCAATAGCTGGCTTGTTTGCAAGTGTTTAACAGCTTCACTATGCGGGAGGAAGGGTATGTGGTTTAGATGCTCCGTTAGTCCAAATTCCTCTATAGACTTGAAGATGGAATGATCGACCTGACCAATGAGTTTGATGGATAGATGGGCCTTAAATTGATCATCCGACTTGAGCTTTTTGAGCGCTTCCCACAATGCCGGCGTATTTCGATCCTTGTTCATCGAGCCGATATGACAGATTGAGAATTCGGTATCCAAAGAGATCGCATCACGTTCAAAGTCCAGATGGTCAAACCCATTCGTGATTACCTTAATTTCTCGGCCTTTGCTTAGATTCACAAAGTCTTTCGACCAGCTCTGGCTAACCGTGACGATCTGTGTGGCGTTTTTTAGAACTAGCTGTTCCAGACGTCTGTGTTTTCTATCTGCCCATTTGGTTAATCTAAGTTGATCGTAGAAATCAATGTTGGTCCAGGGATCTCTGAAGTCGGCCACCCAGGGAACATTAATTTTTCGGGTAATGCCATACGCTATGAGGTGGGTTGTGTGAGGCGGACCTGTAGATATTATTGCATCAACCGGATTGTCTTTGAGGTATCTTACAAGAGCTTTGCGTGCCGGCCTGATCCAGAATTTTCTTGCATCAGGTATGAAGAAATTGCCTCGAATGAACACCGACAACTTCTGCGCTATACCTTCCTTCTTATCGGAAATGAAACCGGAATACACTTTCTCCCCCTTTTTCTTACCTGTGAATTTCTTATAGAATCCATAAGGTTCCCAGATTGGTATTTTAACGGTCTCCACATCGGTATGAACTTCTTTCAATAATGACTCGTCGATTACCGGAGCCTCTCCATTCGAAGGAGTAGCAATAATTGGTTTCCAGCCTAAATCTGGCAAAAACTTGGTCATTTTTAGCCATCGTTGTACTCCACCACCTCCAGCAGGTGGCCAATAATAAGATATGATTAATACCTTCTTCATGCGTTATCCAATGCGTTTACCGTACCCGTTCGAGTACGGTTTACCCGTGTTAAAATGTTGCTCAAATGAATGATTGCACCAATCCTCAATAACAATAGAATTCTTAAGGATCGAAATTTTACGATTATGAATGATATCTCGATACGTAATTGTGCTTAAAATCTCGTTTTTCGTTAGTGCGTGAAGCTTAAATCGAACTTCAGGCTTAAGGTTGAATAAACCCAAATTGCCAGGTAGGGCTGTGTTTTGTTCTTCCTGGCGAACCGTTATGGTGCTGTGCGCCATTGCGCTTCTATACGTATTCCGCAGATCTGGAAGCGGGGTGTAAACATAAGTCCCGGCATCCAGTAAAATGTCCTTACCTGCTACTTGTAGCTCTACCGATAGTTTATCATTATGTGTGTGGCCTAATGAGTGGTGTTGATTGGGATTGCTTATACCAGCAAGACTTAAAAACAGGTCGTTGTTCTTTATGATAATGATTTGAAAATCAGGGTAATAATGGATGTTTAGGTCGTTGTGAAAGTCCACTCTTTCGAATTCAAAACTTCGTTTTTCGTGATTGGATGGAACGAACAACGCCTTGCTGCGTTCAAAGGTTTCTGTTTTACGTTCTACAACGTTTGCCAGAAATTGTTGCAGTCGACCATCTTCATCCGCAAACTTTGAGAAGACCTGGTGTTCCAGTGCTGCATATTGGACTTTGATTGGTTTATAAGCACGAAGTGCTGCAATTGAGCTGATGTAACCGGCGTGGTTTAAGTTGTTCTCATCCCAGTAAACGTCTTCTCCGTAACAATCGGTATATCCATTTTGCAGATTGAGGTAGAGGTTAGCAGGACTTTTTAGAAGCTGACCAATGGGCTGAAGCTTTATGAACCTGCCGCTGTCGTTATCTCCGAATTGGGTAATGGTGCCATCTGGTTTAGTGATGTCTTGAGAGAACTTACCTCCATGAATGAGCCTGGACCAGAATTCACTTGTATATAAGAAGTCTTCATTCGGATAAACCTGTTGCGTCATATCGAATAAAGGTGCTTCATATTTCCATCCACGCGCTCTAACCTGTTGAAGCCGGTCTTTACGGCTATTGTGTGCCTTCCGTGAAACCATTGCACCCCAAACCATCATTTCACCCGATAAACGGTGATAACTGGTACTTCCTTCGAAATTGGAGCCATCATGAAAGAACTGACGGTCCATAGATCGTTGCAATTCCTGAATGCCAAAAGATAACCATCGATCGGCTTCTTTATGCGATTCGATGTATGCCCCGGCGAATAATATGCCAAGTACATTGCCAAGGTAATGATTGGATGTGAGTCCTTCGCGGTATTCAATATCCTCTAAAATGTGTATGGTAGATGCCGCAATGTATTGCAACAACATGTCAATGAAGTGCCGCGTAATGACATCTGAATCATCGATTGGCATCAAGAAATCGAGCGTCAGGAGCAGGTTAGCGTTCCGTATGCCAATATCCATGGGACAATTAAAGTTCACTCCCATGCCTATGGGATTAACCATAATAAAGTCGAGTATCTGACATATGATTTCCTCCAGAATGGTTTTTCGTGTTTCAAGATCTTCGTATTGAGCATAGATCGCCAATTGAGGTAAATGCTGCAACCTGGATAATTCCCAGGGAACTTTTATGTCTACCCCCAGCTTGTTTTGCGATTTTTTACCTTGACCGTGAAACCAATCCTGAGCCGACCAACGAAACCCTGATTTGAAATCCTTTTGCCAATCAATTGGTGTGTAGTCCGGGTTTAGGTCCAGGATCATAGACCAACACTGACGACTAAATTTTACATGGTTTTTTGAAACGACGGAGGACAACCACTGGCCTTTTGCATCCGGTGTAACGTTGAGGTTTTGATCGTACCTGTATGATTCCAGTCCTAATGCCTTCGTTTCATATGCATTGTGAACCCAACCACTACCCAACAAATCGAATCGGTGATTTAGGTAGTGCCGCGATACCACATCCAGCCCAAGGGGAAGCTCGTCCGTTTTAGGGATGTCTATTAATCGCGCAAAGGTGAGCGATGTATTGTATACTCTTAAGTCAGAAGATGTTACCTGTTTTCTGTAAGTGCTTCGCTTCCATTTTCGCTTCAATTGGTTCCGCACTTTTTTAATGATAATATTCGGAGGGAACGTTGAAAGATACCGTATGGATGAAACTATACTCATTTTATTTCAGGTCTGGATTGAAACCGGACGATGGTAATAATTTATTTTGGCAAAACTAATTGAATAGATGATTAACCTATGATAAATCTGTATAGCTATTTTTGCATGCCTATGCACCAGTGGCTTTAGCCTGCTCGATCTGAAATACGTAGGCGTCACACAATAATGTTCAGATAATCAGAACGATAAAGGAAATACTGTTTGTTACCGTCGGTGATCGCAATCATGCAAGCAGTAGAACACGTGCGTTCTCTTATCAGCCCTACTTGGAGTCGAAAGGCATACAAGTAAGCTTCTTGTATCGAAAGGTAGTGTACCCTGGTAAATGGTTAACTATTGCAGTTAATTTTTATCGGAAACGAAGCTTTAACCTCCGATTAAGAAGTCGATTGAAGAGGTTAGCCAAAAACGACTCGGTTGTTATCTGTCAAAAAGAAATACTACCACCAGATGTATTGAGTTATCTCCAGAGTCAGGGGATCAGGGTGTATTACGACATTGATGATGCCATATTTCTTGATTATACTGAGACCAACGAAAAGCGGCAATTCGTAGAATTTCTTGAACGCGTAGAACACGTTTTCGTTTCTACCCGGTATCTCAATGAGCAACTTGAGGGGAGTTATAACGGGTCTCTTTTACCTACACCAGTGCATATGCAGCCTGAGGTATGGAAATCCAAAAAGGGGAGTACCCCGCTGGTTTTTGGTTGGATTGGTTCGCCAAGTACGGAGGATAACCTCGACTTGGTTATACCCATCTTTGACGAGCTGAGTAAATCATTTGATTTCAATGTAAAGCTTCTGGGTGTTGCGAATCCTTCCAAATATGCCAGGTATAAATGGTGTGAAGCTGTTAAGTGGCTCTTACCCCGTGAGGTAGAATGGTTGAAGATTATGGATTATGGGCTTGCACCACTCAAAGATAGTGTTTGGAATCAGGGTAAGGGCGGATATAAAATTAATCTGTATATGTCGGCTGGGATACCTGTACTAACCTCTCCGATTGGAATTAATAAAGATCTTGTAAAGCACCAGGTCAATGGAGAACTGTGTGCATCTGCGGAGGATTGGAAAAACAGCCTCACCCGACTTTTGAATAATGAGTTAAATTATTTCTCTTTGTCGGAGGCAGCGTATACCGAATGCAATCGCAGGTATTCTTACGAAGCCTGTTTTCAACATTTATGGACAGTTTTAGATAATAATTGAAATGGAGAACGAAAACGACATTATCAAATCGAAAATAAACGCAGGGGAAGCAATCAACATTGAATTGGGTTGTGGGCAAAACAAAATGCCGGGTTACGTGGGTGTAGATATAGTTGACCTGGACGGTGTTGATTATGTGGCAAATTTCGAGGAAGGCCTTCCCTTCATACCTGATACAAGTGTTGATCGTTTCTATTCACGGCATGTGATGGAACATATCTCGGATTTTCCGAATATCCAGAGTGAGATCTATCGAAGTTTAAAGCCAGGGGGAGAGCAGGAAATCATTGTGCCCCATTTCTCAAGTAAATACTATTATTCCGATCCTACACATAAAGTTGCTTTTGGTTTATATACAATGTCCTATATGTCGAGTAATTCGTATTACAAGCGGAAGGTGCCCAATTTCTATTTTGACTTCCAATACGAATTGATCCATGTACATCTGGGTTTTCGGTCGAGTAGATTTCCAATTCGTAATCTGGTTGGGAAGTACATTTTTGAGAAATTGTTCAACCTGAGTCGGGGCATGCAGGAGGTCTATGAAACGTTCTTTTCGGGCTTCATTTCCTGCACAGAAATACGTTTTATCGTTCGAAAGTAAGTCTAGCCCTGTTTTGGCTATTTTCTAACCTTAGATAATACCTTGTCCAATAAGTCGTTGAAATCAATCGAGATTTTCAACCGGTACATTATCCAAAGAAAGGGTAATGTGCAGATGCCCCGCACAATCATATTTAACCAGTGATTCGAAGAAACATCTGGCACCATAAATAAAACGATCATGGTTGCCGTGGTTATACCTGTTAACTTCAATGTATTCAAACTAAATGGATTGAGTTTGTAAAGAACTTTTAGAAACAGGAAGGCGCATATATTATATGCGATCCATACAATGAGCGTTGCAAGAGCAGCACCATTGGCCCCATAAACTGGGATAAGTAATTTGTTCGAAATCAGCACCAGGATTAAGGAGATCAGATTAATCACCAAAATAAGGTGATATTTTTTAGTGGAGGCCAATATCTCAACGTTTATACCCATGGCCATGTTGATCACTTTGGCTAATGAGATGAAAATGATGACATATTTGGCGTGAACGAAATTCTCACCGTTGGGGATCACCTGAAAGAAATTGTCCAGGTTAGGCCATACAACGAGCAGTAGAAAACATCCTGCGAGAAACAGGAGGTTTGAACTTCGCTTATAAACGTCGTTCACTTTATCCACTTCACCCGAATGTTGATATTTTGAGATCAAAGGAAACAGTATGGAAGACAAATTAACACGAGGTAAGTCTACCAACATGGCAACATAAAATGCGTATTTGTAAACGCCAGCCTCCGAGACACTAATCATTGAACCAACCATCATCGTGTCTATCTCAATAACAGCCTGATGTAATACCACAGAGAGAACGGCAAACAAACCGTAAGATGCGATCTCTTTTCTATCGATAGCTACGGATTGATTTGGAATAATGCCTTTAGAATTTGATCTCCAGAAATACATTATGCCCGCAGCTCTAAGGATAAACAAACCGACTACTACCGGAATTAAGTACGACTCTGGTAATACAGCTAAGGCAACGAGTAACAATACAAAGGCAATACCCAGTTTCTGAAAGAACACCTCCAGTATGCGCACTACGTTAAGTCGATAAATAGATATCGAATAAGACGACAACATAGAGAACTGCGCCATCACAAAGATGAGTATAGTAATGGAAAGTCGTTGGTTGGCAAGGGTAGTAGAGTCTGGATAGAAGCGTTCAAAGATAAATGGTGCAATCAGGTAAAAGGCCAGGCAAGTAACTATACTGATAAAGGTCTGAGCTCTATATAAGTATCCAAAGAAACGGGTTTGATCCTGTGGTGTTTTGTAGTTGTTGTAGAACCTTGGAACGGTGTTGTTTAAGCCCATCAGGGCCAATGGCAAGGTTAAAGCTGATAAACTCAGGACCAATGCCAGTAGTCCATACGTCTCCGTAGCAACCATTGGGATAATAAACAGACTGCTTATAGCACTGAATACTATTCCGACCAGCGATGTTATTGTGGATTTAGAGGCTTGTCTTTTTACAATGCCCATATTGTCTGATATACCTGAATTGTTTTGTGAGTCGGTAAATATACCCACTTATTAGAGATCGCAGGTCATTGTATTATGAACAAAAAGAGCAGGTATGCGAATTCATCGACGGGCGGAAATATGCAGGGGTGCGCCGTTTCGTGTTAAAACGTTCTCCCACCGTAAACAAGCATGACGTTAGGAGAATACTGCGTTAAAGATAGTTATGCGCCACCACCGAGCGTTATTTTTGTCTGTATAACAAGTGTATACATCATGAAACATAAGTACATATTCACCACGGCATTTTTAGTTTTCTTCAGTTTTTCGGTAAACGCACAACTGATCAGAGATGGTTTAATCGGTTACTGGCCGTTTACAGGAAATGCCAACGATTCAAGCGTTAATACCAACAATGGTAAAGTTGTTGGGGCAACCTTGACCAATGACCGATTTGGTTTGCAAGATGCAGCATACTCCTTTGACGGTGATGGCGATTATATCGATTGCGGGAACGACCACTCACTTTTGACTTCCACAAATACGACTTGTTTTTGGTTCAGCTATACGGACACCAGCAAGATCCAGATGTTCGTAAACAACTCAAACTCCAATAATGGGGAATGGGGAGCCCAGTATTACCATAGAGATAACGTTGGTCTGGTTGCAGGCGTAAACGCTGGTTCAAATGAGGGATGGTTGGCAGCAGTTACAACAAAGAATCACAGAATGGCCGATGGAAAGTGGCACATGTGGGCTTCGACATTTTATGGTAAAACAGGTGAGTTCAAGTTGTACCTGGATGGAGAATTTGTGACCAATACAACGGCACGGAATAATTTTACAGATGGTCGAGATAGCCTAAAACACGACAAACAAAATCATTGGGTTTTTGGAGTTCATAGTCAGTATTTGTCAAGCACTACGAACCTTGGTCCACGATATATGGAAGGGAGACTTGATGATGTTATGCTGTTCGATCGTGTGCTCAGTAGCGACGAAATTATGAAGCTGTATAAATGGGATAAAACGGCCAGTATTCCAGATTTTACGAACTTAAACACACCTCAGCAATTTGAGATTTATCCAAATCCGACGAATGGTGTGATTCACTGGAAAAAGAAGGACGCAACGGGGCAAGACCAGTTTACGATTGTTTTGACCAACGCACTTGGTCAGAAGGTAGTTTCAGATCACGTTGAAGGGTTTACCGGTCAACTCGTTTTGGGCGACCAGGTGATGCCCGGCATGTATATTCTTCAGGTTCTGGATAATAAAGGAGTAGAAGTGCACCGTACACGAGTGGTACGAAGGTAACGGTGGTTAACGCTTAATACCGTAAAGTAGAGCGTACGTGTCTCTGAACGACTTCATTTGAGTGGCTTTAATAGGTTTGGCGTTTAAAACCTCAAGCGTTTTGGCCAAAAAATCATTCTGATCCCGGTTTTGAAATAGTACAACACCATCTGGTCTGAATGTACAGTTACTGGCAACTACATGGGTGCCTACATGAAGGGCTTCCCGAAGAGCAACGCTGTCTCCGTCTGTGTTGGTCGGTCGAAGGTAGACGTCGGCTTGCTTCCAAACCGCCACAGAATCAACACCTTTGGTAATGTCTACCAATAGAATGTTGTTTTTCAGATTGTAAGTAGCAATGCGTTCGGTAATGGTATTGAGATAGGCATTGGGGGTTAGGTTTAACATCAATACGAGTAACGGATTTTTGCCTTGTTCAACGAGTTGTTTGACAAGTTCCGCCATCATGTCAACTCCATATAAGTCTTGATTCTGGTAAAACGATAATCTATAGGCATACCCGGCAAGCATCGTATCGTAGTTGCCCTGGTTAAAATGGTCTCTTATGAAGTCAATACTAGACTCTTCTATATGCTGCGGAGGAAGAAAGGCAGGTAATACCTCTTCATATACATTTTTCAACCTCCTATCAAGAAATTCCTTTGTATCACTATTAACTGCAACTATTTTGTCAAAGGCCTTCATTAACCGCCACCGAAATGCCGTAGATATAGACGAGTCGCTATATAGACTCGGATAACGGTTATTGTGCACAGTAAGGTAAACCTTATGCTTGATAGAAGCCAAAAAGCCAATCACCAAAAAAGGCAAGCTGTCA
>DIYD01000356.1 GCA_002428905.1 Bacteroidetes bacterium UBA6063
ATGAACTGGTAACTACATATGTAAATAAAAGTCTTTGGTAAGATCGACATATTCTGCAGTGTACTTGTGACGTTCAACTTCCACAACCAGCTCCCCCTTTTCCACTTCAGCACTACTCCTATCCAGGGCAATCATGCAGCGCTTCACAGGTAGTTCTACACGTCCCTTTACATGAACAATTTCCCTGGGACGTAGACCAATTTCTTCGCCAATAGACACCGCATCTCGTTCTTGCTCATTAGGCAATATCAGAGCAAGTACTCCATGGTTCGAGAGCATTTGTTCGGCGCGCACCAGTAATTCGCGTAACGACAACGAATCGGTATGCCGTGCCAAATTGCGATTGTCGTGTAGTGATTTAAGCGATTGGTGAAAGTATGGAGGATTGGAGACGATCAGATCGTACTTCGTATCTGTTTTGTATGTCTTAAAATCGGCATGGTGTACTTTAATACGATCCTGAAACACCGAGTTCTTAACGTTCAACTGGGCCTCCAGATATGCGTTCTGGTCAATTTCAACGGCATGTATCAAGGCATTTGGAAACCGTTGAGCCAGCATTAGTGCAATAAGACCTGTTCCAGAACCAATATCCAATATGCTCCGCGGACTATCTCCCGTTGCCCACGCACCGAGTAACACACCATCCGTTCCAATTTTCATGGCGGACTTCTCTTGCTGGATAGAGAACTGTTTAAACCGGAAAACCGAAGATCTTGTCATAGTATTGGTCGCAAGATGCAACCTTAGCTTCTCAAATAAAACTGCTCTGAACAAAAAAACCGGCACCTTAAGTACCGGTTTGTTTAGCTTCGTTATATTATGCGTCGGGTTCCTTTAGGTTCAGCGCAATGGAATTGTCTATCAAGGGTTGCAACCATGTTTTTGAGAACCATGACACAAAGTCTTTGGGAAGTTGCGCGCCCAATTGGTTGAGGCATTGTAGATACCAGGCCTCAAAACAGTCGATATTCGGATCACTACTGTCAACGGCAATTTCACCGTCTTCCGGATCGCAGTCGGCAAATTTCCAGGCAGATTCTACCCCAATTACCTTTCCTCCTGTTCCTTCGACATCATAGTCTATGGTCAAGGCAACCACCAGGTGATCATCGTCATACACCGCTCCACGAATTCGATCTACTTTGCAGATCATTGTCCACGAAGCGGAATCAGCCATAACCAGTGGCATATATACACGCGCTTTATCATCATCTTGCCATGTTTTTTCTACACAAATACCATATTTCGTGTTCTGCCATTGTTGTTCCTTTTGAATCATTGCATTGAGAGTACTGGTATTTTGTAAAACCAGATCGAAGTCGGATTGGCCTTTTGCGATCTCTTCCGATGTTGCCAGGTTTAATGCAATTAGCTCTGCAATTTGAGCCAGAGCAAGACCTAGTGCACCCCAATCCTCAGGTAAGTACTTGCTTATCCAGGCACCCAGTTGCATTCCCCAATTTACAATGTCAAGAGCCGTTCCAACAGGCCCTGGCACTGGCGGCATTGGTGGAGCATCTTCAACAGAAAACGGTTCATCGCCTTCGAACATGGTTATGTTGCTATACTCTGGAACCAGATTACCCGCATCGTCAAAAACCATGTAAATCTGGAAGTATCGCTCTACCTTGAACGAGAAGTAACCAGGTTCTACCTCGGCCACGTAAGACGTTGCTGCCGTGTATTTATCAAGGCCATTAATCTGCAATTGGCTCACATAACAAAATCTGGGGTTGTCGAATGCCGAAGGTGTCTTAAACTGGAAACTATACATATCTAAGCCCGGTAATTCACTGGGCACCTTCATACCTCCGATCTCAAAGGGCCGTTCCTTAGGCCATGCATAAATCCATGGAGTGCGCTCTAAAAGCAAATAGAATGCACGGGACAAACTATACGTTGTGTCTTTCATAATTGTATCTTTTTAGGTTAAAATTGAGGCTAAGCTAGTGGCATAGACTGCGGGTTACATCCCAGAATTCATGGGTTTTGTCATACCACTGAAAACCGTTACACATATTCCCTTTTAAGGCATTGCCCTGTTTGATCTACGTTCTGGCATGAATTTCTAAGTCTCTTTTACATACGATGTGTTGCAGCGACATACCGAAACACATAGGGCTCCATTACTTTTGAACCTTATTATCCGTCTTTAAAACGCGTACATGTTTATGCCTACTAAGCTTAGAGATACCCTTGAAACGATACAACCGATCACTGACCGCGACTGGGCCATAATTGAGCCGTTGTTTAACGAAAAGCATCTGGACAAGAATAAGCACCTCATCCGAATTGATGAGATAGAGAAATACCTATACTTTATTGAGCGTGGGATTCTGCGCTCTTATGTAGACCGACACGACTCCGAAATTACCCTCGAATTCTCTTTTGAGAACACACTATTCTCTTCGTATGAATCCTTTGTTCAACAGTCCAAATCCCGCATCAATGTACAAGCAATTACTCCCGCAGTCGTCTGGAGAATTAGCTACTCCGACCTACAAAAGATATATCGCCACACAGAAATAGGTAACTATTTAGGTAGAGTTGCTGCAGAAGTGCTCTACGTTGAAAAAAGCACCCGGGAATTGGATTTACTTACCAAAACGGCAACTGAACGCTATCTCGATCTAATGGAAAGACAGCCTAAATTGATTCAAAACATCCCATTAAAACATATAGCCTCGTACATCGGCATTACACCTCAGGCACTAAGTCGTATCCGAAAAAGCATTTCTTAACATACGTTCAGCTTTTTCAGTTGTATATGGCTGTAACTTGCGCCACTATTAGTTAACAAAGCCTGAAGTATAGAATGAGAATCTATCACACACTTTTTTTTATTAGTGCTATTGCCTTACTACTAACCGTTAATTTTTCATGTAAGACGAAAGAGCCCATAACCACACATGAATGCACCAATTCGGTTGCATTGACGTACAATGATGACATTCTTCCTGTGCTTCAAATGACCTGTATGACGGGTCAATGCCATGCCAGATTTGATGAATACACTTATGTAAAGAAGTTTGCGGACAACGACAAATTGCTTGGATCGGTTCAACATAAGGAGGGATATAGTCCAATGCCGAAAGGAGATGAACAGTTACCCGACTCGCTTATTGTACTCCTTTCGTGTTGGGTTCAAAATGGTGCATTAGAGAAGTAAGAGAATGATAAACTTGAAAGAAATTGAAATTCAGATCGCCCATGAGGCCGATCTAAATGCCATGGAGGAAGTTCGGAAGAAAGCCTTTAAACCTATATTTGAATCGTTCCGAAACATCCTTGGCGACATCGTCTATGAGACTGCACAGCAAGCTGAAGATAGTGCTCAGGGAGAACTTTTACCTTCTTATTTCAAACCGGAAAGTGTCTGGAAAACCTGGAAAGTGGTACTTCAGCATCGGATCATCGGTTTTATGGCACTTCGATGTGACCGCCAGTCTAAGGTGGGAGAAATTGGATTAAATGCGATAGACCCTGATTATGGAGGCATGGGGGTTGGAACCAGGGTATACCAGTTTGCCGTTGAAGAGATGAAAAAAGAAGGTATGAAAGTAGGCACCGTAGCCACGGGGGGAGATAGCTCTCATCTTCCGGCACGAAAGGCATATCGAAAAGCGGGTTTCACCATTGAAATTCCAAGTGTATGGATGTGTCAGGAATTATAGCCTTCTGGGTGTTTAGCCAATTACAGCCTTTCATTCAAAAATGGTTGGCAAAATGATAAAAGAACAAACCAATGAATGACTACATTAAATGCTTCGCCTGCGGTTCTAAATGCTTAAATATAGGTTCTACAACGCATCCGTACATGTTATCTGCTCCCGGCTGCTGGGAAATGTATATGGAAGTCCTGACCAAGGAATATTCAGACCTGATGTATTGGCGGGCGCACCAATACACGGTTGACGCATTTGCCTGTCAGCACGTAGGACTAAAAGATGACCGACGAGCCAAAAACTCG
>DIYD01000190.1 GCA_002428905.1 Bacteroidetes bacterium UBA6063
TTAGTCTATTTTCAACGTCTTCCAGATCGACTTTACGATCTTCCATCACCCGAGCAGCTTTTTCCTTGGTCTCGAAGGCCAGTTCCTTACGGTTTTTCAACGCAACGATTTGCTCGTCTACATCAAGAATCATGTTTTCAACTATACCCACCATGCCTTGAACCTGGCTGATGATTCGGTTTAAGCTCTCACCGATATCCGCGTTCTTCAGACGATCGCGGTAGCGGCGTTGGGCTTCTTGTTCTGCTTGTTTTAGTGCGGCTACCATGGCTTCCAATTCCGCTTTGGAATTGCGCACTTTTCTGTTTTTATAACCAAATAAAATGTTCCATGCATTCGACATAGATTCGGCGTCTTTTAACTCCGATTCTGCATTTTCACGGGCCCGGGTTGCATCGTCCACTAGTTTTTGCTCTGATGCGTTCAATTCCTGCAGTTTTGCAAACTCTCCACCGCAACTATCAAGCATGGAGCGAAGGTGAAGCATAAGCTCCTGAAGGTCTTTCTCTGTAGACTCTACATCGCCGTTTAACGTTTCGAAATTTGCATTAATAATTCCACTTACAATTTCTTCTGAAGAGCGGTTCTCTCCAACGGCTTTTTCGATCTCGGCTTCAATGTTGTCTAACTTCGATCCGATATCTTCTTTGGATTTCTTTTCGAGTTTGGCTTTAAGGGTTTCTACTTTTTTCTGGTTACCTAATTGGTCTAATAAATCAAATGTCTCGGACATAGCTTTTTAATAATGTTTTAGTGTAGGCCAAATTTATAAAAATTGCCCAGATTTAGGCTATGCATTAACGAAGATTGCTAGTCATTAGTCGTAAATATGATTGCTGATTTTACAATTCCGAGTTCGCTTATTCCTGGTAGGATAGTATATTTGTCTGACACGGATTTTACATTTCTCAGGATGTTGTTCAATTCAGTCATATCGTGGTACTTCAAAAAGCGCATTCAGCAGGTAGAGTACGGTATTCAAAATCCAGTAGAGGTACAGGTCAATCTATGGCGAAAGCTATTAATGCAAGGCCGCAAAACCGAGTTCGGTAAAGCCAATGGTTTTGAGAGCATTCAAACCATAGACGATTACCGCAACAATATACCCATTCACAACTACGATTCGCTTAAACCGTATATCGCTCGAATTATGCGTGGTGAGCAAGGGTTAATCTGGCCTTCGGAGATAAAGTGGTTTGCCAAGTCATCCGGAACAACCTCAGACAAGAGTAAGTTCATACCGGTAAGCTTTGAAGCACTCGATGAATGTCAGTTCAGAGGAGCACGCGATCTCATGACGATTTACTGCCACAATAATCCGGGGACGAAGATTTTTGAAGGTAAAAGTCTGATGATCGGTGGAAGCCACGAGGTAAATCGACTGGATAGCGATTCGTACTACGGCGATTTATCTGCGGTAATGATGAACAATTTGCCCTTTTGGGTTAATCTGTTGCGTACACCTAAACCAGAAATAGCCTTAATGCCGAACTGGGAGACCAAGCTCGAGAAGATGGCTCAGTCTACCCAAAATGTTGACGTTACAAGTATATCTGGGGTTCCGACCTGGACCATGATTTTGATGAATCGGTTGATTGAGATGAAAGGAGCCGATAGCATTTTAGACATTTGGCCGAATTTGGAGTTGTACATGCATGGTGGTGTTGGATTTACGCCATACCGACAGCCGTTTAGCAAACTCATACCATCGTCTTCAATGAATTACATGGAGACGTATAATGCGTCGGAAGGTTTCTTCGGTATTCAGGACTCAATGAATAAGGAAAGCGATATGCTTCTTATGATGGATTACGGCATTTATTATGAGTTTATGCCGATGTCGGAATACGGGAAGGAATACCCAATGACGAAGACATTGGAAGAAGTGGAAGAAGGTGTAAATTACGCACTGATCATAACGACTAACGCCGGACTTTGGCGCTATACGGTTGGGGACACCATTCAGTTTACCAGTTTAAAGCCGTATCGGTTTAGAATCACGGGTCGAACAAAGTTATTCATCAATGCTTTCGGAGAAGAGCTAATGATAGATAATGCCGAACAGGCCATGGCTGAGGCTTGCCGTGAAACCAATGCACAGGTAAGAGATTACACGGCAGCACCGGTTTATTTGCATGATGGAGACGCGGGAGCACATCAATGGTTGATCGAATTTGAACAGTACCCGGATGACATGTCGGTGTTTGAGCAATTGCTCGATGAGCGATTAAAGGCGGCCAACTCCGATTATGAGGCAAAGCGAAGCGGAAACCTTGCATTGCAACATCCACGTATTGAAGTGTGCAAAGAGGGTACCTTTTATCAATGGATGAAGCAACGAGGCAAACTCGGTGGTCAGCATAAAGTACCGCGTTTGTCGAACGATCGAAAAATAGTTGAAGAGATATTGACACTGGTCGGAAAACATTCAGAAATCTGAACCACACACAACACCATTATGAAGAAGCGGTTGTTATCTTTGTCCTATGCCGTTTAAACTTCAATCAGAATTTGAGCCAAAAGGCGATCAGCCCGAGGCGATTAAGCAGTTAACCGAAGGTATTGATAGTGGTATTAAAAGCCAAACCTTACTGGGTGTAACCGGGTCGGGTAAGACGTTTACCATGGCCAATTTGATCCAGAATGTGCAGAAGCCAACACTTATTATCAGCCACAATAAAACACTGGTAGCCCAGTTATACGGCGAGTTTAAACAGTTTTTCCCAGAGAATGCGGTTGAGTATTTTGTATCGTATTACGACTACTATCAGCCCGAAGCATTTATCCCAACAACCAACACGTACATTGAGAAAGACCTTCAGATCAATGACGAGATCGAAAAGCTGCGTTTGAGCGCGACTTCATCCTTGTTGAGTGGTCGAAGAGATGTAATTGTACTGGCTTCGGTGAGTTGCATTTATGGTGCCGGTAATCCGGGTGATTTTGAGACCAGTATCATACGGCTGAAAGTAGGGGAGAAGATGAGTCGGAATACATTGTTGTATGCGCTGGTTGAGAGTTTATATAGTAGAACGACCGCTGAGTTTAAACGGGGTACGTTTCGTGTGAAAGGCGATAATGTAGACGTCTTTTTGGCGTATGACGATCGAGCGCTTCGCATCACGTTTTTTGGCAATGAGATTGAAGAACTATCCATCATTGATCCGGTTTCAGGGAGAACCGAAGAAGATTTGAACGATGCGGCGATTTTCCCGGCAAACCTATGGGTAACACCACGCGAGCGACTAAACCATGCCATTCGCCAAATTCAGGATGATATGGTAAAACAAGTAGACTTCTTTAAATCAATGGAGAAACCGTTGGAAGCAAAGCGGATTGAAGAACGTACAACGTACGATCTTGAGATGATCCGAGAGCTGGGTTACTGCAGTGGGATCGAGAATTATAGTCGTTATATGGATAATCGGGCACCCGGTACACGTCCGTTTTGTCTGGTAGACTATTTCCCTGACGATTTCCTTTTGTTGGTGGATGAGAGCCATGTAACCATGCCTCAGATACGAGCGATGTACGGCGGTGATCGATCGCGGAAAATCAATTTGGTGGACTATGGGTTTCGCTTACCCGCGGCTATGGATAACAGACCCTTGAAATTTGATGAATTTCAGAGCCTGGTCAATCAGGTAGTATACGTAAGCGCCACACCTGCTGATTATGAGATTATGGAGTCGGAAGGCGTGATTGTGGAACAGATTATTCGCCCTACAGGTCTGCTTGACCCCGTAATTGAAGTTCGGCCGTGTGTGAATCAGGTTGATGACTTATTAGACGAGATCGATAATGAGGTGAAGAAGGGCTCACGAGTATTGGTGACCACGCTTACCAAGCGCATGGCGGAGGAGTTGGATAAGTACCTACAGCGACTTAACATTCGAAGTGCCTACATTCACTCCGAAGTAAAGACATTGGATCGGGTTGAGATACTTCGCGATTTGCGTATGGGTGTATACGATGTGTTGGTTGGGGTGAACTTATTACGTGAAGGGCTTGACCTCCCAGAGGTGACACTTGTGGCTATTTTAGATGCCGATAAGGAAGGCTTTTTACGTTCACATCGGTCGTTAACTCAGACCATTGGTAGAGCGGCACGTAATGAAAAGGGTAGGGTGATCATGTATGCAGATAACCTCACGGATTCGATGGATAAAACAATCACGGAGAATAACCGCAGAAGGGAGATCCAAATTGCGTACAACACAAAGCATGGTATTGTGCCTAAGACCATTCAGAAGAGCAAGGAAGCCATTTTGGAGCAGACTTCCGTGGCTGACAAGAAAGCAAATCGCGAAGCGAAACCTTACCTGCAAGACCAGAAACCGGCACTTGCTGCAGATCCGATTTACCAGTACATGTCGAAAGACGAATTGAAGAAAGCCATTGAGAACAATAAGCGATCCATGCGTAAGGCGGCCAAGGATTTAGACTTCATAGAGGCAGCGCGTTATCGCGATGAAATTGCAGCATTAGAGAAACTGCTTTAAGGGTTTGTTTGATACAGTGACTTCATAGAAGGCTTTGATCTCATTGCCGTCAATTAGTTTGTGCGATATGCTTAGATCTTCGGGGTCACATTGATACTTTACACCGTATTTCGTTCCACCCTTGTGATGCCCTGAAACCGCACCTATCTTTTTACCTTCAGCGTCAAACATATTGAGTTGAACCATGGCTTCGATGCCTGGCTTTGCGGTCTTATTCATGAACGCCTTTGAGCTTCCCTGTGACAGTTTTGTTTGAGAAGTGTCGACTCTTAGTACGCCATCACTCGCACGTTCAGGTGATGAATTTTCGCTGACATATAGTGCATTATTCGTGTGGTTTTTAAGGGTTATGTTTAGCTCATAACCCCGGGTTAGTAGTTTTGCGATCCAAACAATAAGTAGTGAAATACCAACAATGAATAAGGTGGTCTTCATAGACAAATAAACAGTTTAAACTAGTGGTTGTGGTGTAAATAATTGAGGCTGTAATTTTAGGCATAATGGCAACGTGGTACAATCACTACTTCTTGCTATTTTCCACGTTTAACGCCTATAACGGGAAGGGAATTCGATCGAGTTTTTGGCACAAAAAAAAGCGATCAGAAACCCTGATCGCTTTTTCAATATGATATGATTATTCTTTATTTCCTGTAATAGAGTTTCACTTCTACCCGTCGGTTCAGTGCTCTGCCTTCTTCCGTGCTGTTGTCAGCAATCGGCTGAGTTTCACCGTATCCTTTGGCAGACAGACGTGTCTCATCTACACCTTTGCTGATTAAGTACGTTCTTACTGCATCTGCACGCTCCTGGCTTAATTTCAAGTTGTCATCTTCTGCACCCACGTTGTCGGTATGACCTTCAACATAAACATTGATTGTAGGGTTGTCAAGTAAGATTTCAGCGATCGAATCAAGGTGGGCATAACTTGTATCAAGGATGGTTGCACTTGCTGTTTTGAAGTGAACGTTTTTCGCTTCAAGGTTAACCTTCTGAACGATCTCTTTTGGAATCTCGTCTTCGTGCTTGAATTTGTAAGCACCTTCGTTCACACCGAAGTGGAAGGTAAATCCAGCTGAGTGGTAAAGGTATGCATCGTGTAATGCGTTCAAACGAACTTTACTCATGGAGAAAGGAAGACCGTCGTAGTTGTCGTCGTATGTGTAGTTGTACATACTGCGAAGTGTTAGGTCTAAGAAATCGGTTAAAGCAATACTTACACCACCACCGGCATTCCAGTGAGCGGCAATCCAGGTACGGTTATTCACATAGTTCAGCGCATATCCTTCCTGTTCGTGAACGATCTTGGAAATAGACTGCATTCCACCCCAACCAGCTTGAAGGAATGGTTTGATACGGCTATCTTCTGGCATCATGCTTCCGTTGTAAAATTTGAAACGCAAACCAAGTGTTAAATCGGTTACCTGTGCAGTAAAA
>DIYD01000112.1 GCA_002428905.1 Bacteroidetes bacterium UBA6063
TCCGGAAGTTCGAAGAGCAGTGGAGAAAAAACATCATCTTGGGATCCAAATGAAATTGTTGGGCCACAGGGGGTAACCAGCGTTCGATACGTTGATAAAACAGACGAGTTGATTTATACCATCTATTTTGAGAACCTGGAGACAGCGTCAGCTCCAGCGATTACGGTAAGCATAGATAATCCATTGGATTCTATGTTTAGATTGCAGGAGTTCGGAATTCTGGAAATTGGATTTGGAGACACCAGCATACGATTCAATGGCGAAAATAGAGTCGATACGCGAATAGCGTTAGGACCTGCGTATAACAATGCCGCTTTAAGTATTGTAGCCGGTTTAAATACAGTTAATCGTGCAAGTTTCTGGGAGTTAACAACTATAGACCCTGTGACTGGGAACCGGTTGAACAATCCTTTTTCCGGCTTCTTACCGCCAAATGATAGTTCAGGGATTGGTGAAGGATATGTTCGGTATAAAATCAAGGCGAGTCCGCAAACCCCTGCAGGGTATGAGCTACCCAATATGGCAGATATCATTTTTGATCAGAACAAGATCATTTCTACCAACACCTGGAGCAATGTGATTTCTGATGGGCGTGCACTGAGTCATGTCGAGCCGTTACCACCGTATAGTGATGACAAATTTGTGGTGAGTTGGGAAGGTTCGGACGGAGACGTTGGTCCCGGAATAAAGGGATATGAGGTTTACGTTTCCGATAATGACGGACCCTATCAAAAATGGGTGAATTTTACCACCGATACGTCTGCGGTGTTTACCGGACAAACCGATCATGTATATCGATTCTACAGCATTTGCATATTGAATGACGGTGAAAAAGAAGAGGTGCCTGATGGTTATGATGCAATAACCACCATCGGTAATGTTGGCATTGAGCAGGTAGTTACTAATCCTGAGATTCTGGTTTATCCAAATCCGGGTGAACAGGAAGTCTTTGTTTTGGGTAAGGGAATTACGGAAGTCGTAATTACCAATATGCAAGGGGCTCAGATCGCTCAGAAGGAAGGAGATGGCTTGATTCGAATGAACACAGAGGCTTTAGCACCTGGGGTGTACATTATACGAATTCACCATGCTGGGGGAACGGCTTCCAGGCGTTGGTTAAAGCAAGTAAGCTCCGACTAAAGGTTAATCTGATTCGGACGGGCTCTGCTCTGTCTTGACACGAACAAAAAAGACTTTACTGCTGTAAAGTCTTTTTTGTTTTAGTACTAAGGGTTATTTTGAATAAGATTCACATATTGGTTTGATAATCAATTATTTACGACCTTGATTGGTCGTCGTATGAATGAGCCCAAATACATTGCATCGGCATTTGGGCTTAATCAAAGGGTCGGAAGCAACCATGATTCACAACTCTATGGTAACATACAAAACATACATTTGGCCATGCAAATGCTCCTCCGTCTTGTGCTTCTATCCGTTCTGATACTATTCGTACCAGATATTGTCGCTGGGCAGTCGTTGAATGTACAGGTTGGGGTGTTGAATAATCGACCTCTGATCCGATCCACAACTTCTCTTTATAATGGTCGAGCTAGCCATACAACATACTTCGTGCGCTCCAATTTTGGTGCAGGCGCGAATATTGAATACAATCATGCAGTGAAGGATAGGTGGGAAGTTGGAATTGGGTTTGGTTATTCAATGCGTGGGTTCACGTTTGTGAAAGGAAGGGAGGGGTTTCAGTACGGCGAACGAATAGAGGTAGATTATTACGATTCTAGAGTATATGGGAATTATAAATGGTTTCAAAAGGGGCCATTAAAGATTTCCTCGACTTTAGGGCCCTATATCAGTACTACCAACTCTATGAATGCTTTTACCATTTCCGAAAGCGGTTTGTACTTTGAAAGAGATGTCGAACCTAAAATAGGCAATGGTGTGGATGATACGGTTACTCCAATCGACTATGGCGTCATTTATGGAATGGTGCTGGCATACGGGAATTTTCGGTTAGGGCTACAACATCAATTAGGGTTTAAGGATTTCGTTGGAGTCTGGAGCATAGAATATGGGTACAATGGCAGTGACGCGTGCTGTTTTGACAGGCGCACAGATTTTACATCATTTACCAATAGCTACCGTTTATTTCTGGGTTACTCGTTTGAGCTCTAATAGGTTGCAGTTCAAGCTTCTATACTCGTGTAAACACATCATGGTATGAAGAAGCTCAAGTTGAACGCTGGAACCTCGTCTGATGATCTGGAAAACTCTTGATGTCATGGTCTTTGGTCTAGGCTCCCTGATAACCTTACGGGACATTGGCGCCTCTTACAACCACCGTTAAATGGTTTAAATCAACCGCTTGTTGATGGACTTAATATAAATGACACGGGATTATTTAATTTAGGGCATAAACCCATTACTTTGAATTGAATGAACAAATCGCTTTGGGAATGCTGTTTATCCTGTTTGTTCAATTTGATCCGGGTGCACGTGGTTTTCAGAAGGTATATGATGCGGATCCAACTCAATCGCGTTCCGAATCTGACCGGCAGACCTCGGCTAAAAATTATAGGTACAAATGTTATATTGCATGACTGAAGAAAACCGCGCGAATAACCATATGCAGAAATCAAACCTACTTGCTCTTCTTGCCGTTTTGTGTTTATGTATACCTACCAGGGTGTCGGCCAATTGGCAGGTTACAAAAACGGGGATAAACGATGACTTCAAGAGCATAGCCTTCGTTGGGTCAAAAGGATTGGTGATTGGGGGGAATGGGTTGTATTACACGGATAATGGTGGCAAGCAGCCAGGCGATTGGAAAAAGCTGCATTTTGCCAATAATAGTGCTTTAGAGAATCTTAAAAACAGAACACGTTTTACAGATTGCACAACCAATTCATATTCTACCCCCAACGCAATAATGCTGTGTGGTAAGGATACAGTGCGTAACAAGGCGGTGATCATTCAACTTAACACCACGAATTGGTCGGCAAAGCAATTGTACGAGGGAGAAGAGAATAGTGCGTTAAACGCTATCACCTACGAAGGCCTATTGCGAAAATTTGTGGCGGCCGGCAACGATGGGTTGATTGTGAGTTTCGATACGACTTCGTTGTCTATTATTGAAAGTCCTTATGACTACGATTACATAGATGTGCTCACTTATCGCCCTAAAAACGCGCATTATATGGTTCTTGTTAGTGCGGAACATCTGGTATTAGACAGGTATCAATCTTCGAAACACAATTTCTCCAGTTACCGCGGGAAGGATGACCATATGGCTGAGGCTATGCAAGGGGAGCAAAGCACACTTTGGATCGCTGGAAATGGTTATACCCATTACTACAGTAATATTTTATCACTGATGCCTAATTACGATTTAGATACACTTCAGGGCCAGTGTATGTATTACTTTGATGGTTACATGTTTGTTGGCACACCAGGAGGTATTTATAGATCAGGTTATCGGAGGTCGAACTACCTTGAGAAAATGCCTAGTGCACTTGATCATTCGGTGCACGACCTAACGCAGGTAGGCGATACACTGTATGCGTGCGCGGCAAATGGAGCGATCCTTCGAACGCATGAGGTGGAAGAGCCTACGGTGCTTCACATAGATATTCGAACACCTGCAGGAGGATGCAATAACGCAACGGCCAGGTTAACGGCGAATTACGGGTCTACTGCGTCATGTGCCTGGTATATTGATGGTGTTCCAGTAGGAGGTGGGTGTGGCAACATCTCTAGAGATTTTGAAGAACCGGGTACATATGAACTCATGCTCATTGCTGAGAATTCAGGCGGATATAAGGACACATCCATACAATCATTTTTATCTGTCACTGTACCGGACGAGACTATACCCTTCACCTTCTCAGATACTGTAATTTGTCAACAGGCACAAGTCATTATTAAGCTTGACCGAACAGAAAAAGACATTATCTATTCACTTAGTCCTTCCGAAAACGCAGGAAATCACGAGCTTTTAGGTTCGGAAAGAGCCGACAGTTTCTACTCTCCGGTAATTTCTACTTCTGGTGAATATACGCTACAAGCGCGCCACAGAGTTGCGCGATGTACGACGAAGTTGGAACAAAAACAACAAGTTAAGGTCGAGAAGACAAAAGCACGTATTCATCCGCAATCCATCAATGTGTATGAGGGCGATACGGCACGATTCTTTGATAAAAGCACGGATGCACAGTTCAATAAATGGGTTTATGAGCCCACGCCATCCTGGTTCAAACCTACGGGGCAGGAGACCGAGGCGGTTTACGATTCCACTGCCCGGGTAAATGTAAAACTGATCGCCTGGTCTGAAGATGGATGTAAAGACAGTACTTCATTGAGACTTACGACGTATTACAATGATTCGATTGTTCCTCAGGATTCGGTGTGGTCCGTGTTCATAACCGGGTATGATACTCAATACGTTCGGTATTCACACAATCATATGGTGCCTTCAATGTTTGGAGGAACCCTAATAGATGGTTCGCATACGAACAAACCTACATTCCAATCTACCAATGGGAATTCCTATTTGTCCAGTCAGGATGCTGATGGGTACATTGCCAGATACGACAGTGCAGGTGTGCTGAAATGGGTTGTTCAAAGAACCAAAACGCCTAGTATTTACTCAACGGGTGGGGCGGCACATGTGTCGACCTTAACGGAGGATAACCAGGGGAATATCCTGGCTTCGGGGCTTACTGCTATAACGGATAGCCGAGGAGATGTATATGAATTCAGCAATTCAAACTTATATACGAAACTCAACGCTGATGGTGAGATGCTCTATCACTTAGCCTTCCGATTGGTAAACTTATGGACCAGGTGGACCGTTCACACAGATGAAGACAACAACATATATTGTTTGGGTGGCTTCTCATCCAACTACGTCAATACTAGTTTTGTTCTGGAACGAAATGGGGACTCTATTGGCGTGTTTCGTCCAATACTTGGTAACGATGACAACTATATGTTACTGAAGTTCGATACGGAGGGAAACTTCAAGTGGGCGCGGTATTACGCTTTTCCATTACATAACAATTCCATCTCCTTTACACGACTTGGTTTTGATAAAAACAACAATGTTTATGTAACCGGATCATCGCGATACAGGTTTACAACAACAGATCCAGTTGGCTATAGAAAACAGATAATCCCATTTGGGAATAATGCCATCCGTATGTTCTTTGTTCAAAAACTAGACAGCACTGGAACGTCCCAATGGACAACAATGGGGTATACCCTGGGTGACAAGTTAGAAAAGAACTCACCCAGAGGTACAACTACGTACGCACAACAAAGTGTAACCAGTAAAGATGGCGATACCTACATTGTAGGTCAAAACGATGCCTGGAGTCCGTTGTATCGATTCGTTTTTGATAATGCCGACGGTACGAGTACCATAGTGCATAAAGGCAAGTACTTTGTGATGAAAGTTAATTCTGACGGTATGCTGGAGTGGGTAGAAGGGACTAAAAAAATGTATAACTACTTCGGATATGTAAGTGATATCATTTTGGAGGATGAGAAAGACCTATATGTACTGGCAAAATGTATGAATGACCGATATGCAAATACACCTTCTGTTTTTACGAGTTCCAATGGTGACTCGATAGGGGTAAACATGTTGCCCTATCAGCTTGCTCAACAAGATTACTTTATTGCGCAATACGATACCGCTGGCGTGCTCTATAAAATCATGTTGAATGGAGTGAACGAGGATGTCAACGAAGCACCGGCCAGCGTTGAGGCGCATCATCTCGCGAAGCATAATTCAGGGTTTTATGTAACTTCCTATTGCGAGTACGGCGACCTGAGATTAAAGAACGAGTGGGTAAATTGGGGTCAGGTGCTCAAAATCGACGAAAAAAGCCGGCCTTCAATATTAACATCGTTTCATCCCGATAAGGCAATTACGTATCTGCCTAATGAAAAGTGCGTTCATAAGCGTCATGATGTGAAACAGGCTGTTGTCTCGTGCGGGCCGTACATCGGAAGTGATGGAACTGTCTATAGCGCATCCGGGCATCAACGTTACGCCGACACCGCCTATCTGGGGTGTGATACAGTCATTACGATTCGCGGGTTAGAAGTGACTATAGATTCCATGCCTATACGAAGGATTAGCGATACCGCGTGCAGGGTATATGTCTCTGAAACAGGGTTAGTCTATGATAGCTCAGGTGTTTACATTGAACGATTTCACCGTGCAGGTAGATGCGACAGTTTAGTGGAGTACGATGTGACAATCTACCCGGAATACAAAACATTTACATCCGCTACCGGGTGTGAAGAGTACACCTTCCCATCTGGCAAGGTGGCTTCTTCAAGCGGATGGTTTTGGGATACGATTCAGACCGCAATGGGATGCGATTCGTTAATCCATTTTGAACTCGAAGTGATCAAGATTAACCCGGGTATTGTTGAGCGAGATAGCCATTTGTTTGCCCTCGATACCATTGGAGCGTATACCTGGTATAACTGTGACCTCGAAACTCAAGTTTATGGCGAAACGGATAGCTTCCTTAAGCCCATACCCAATGTGAATTATGCGGTAATTGTGTCCCGCAAGGGCTGCAGTGATACTTCAGCGTGTCTTTCAATCGAGTATGACCCCTCACAAGTAGAAGTGCTGGAGGCACTTGATGTTCGCATACTACCAAATCCAACCAGAAATAATGTGAGCGTGGTATTCAACAGTCCATTGCCTAATGCCACATTGGAGGTGTATTCTAGTGCGGGTCAGCGGATACAACACCGTTTGATTTCAGAAAGAGAGATCGAGGTTAAACTAAGCGAAGCTCCGGGAGTTTACTATCTCGTTTTGACATCTGGCGGACTTAAATATACAGCGAAAGTGGTGAAAATCTGAACATGTAGCGAGCAACTGAGCACCTTTATGGAGACACCAAAATGAGGTGTAGTAAGTCTTCTCTATTCTACCTCAAGATGTTGTTGCTCAACGATAAACTCAAAGGCAAGCTCTCCAAGCGTTTTCCCATTTACTTTGGCATTCCAGGCACTATGTCCAAGGCCGTCTAGCGGCACAAAACGATAGGCCACTCCATTTTTGATATATTCATCTCGTAACTGTTCAGCTTTGGTGAAGGATATTGTGATGTCATTCGTCCCGTGAGCGATAAAGATGGGAATGTCATTGTCGCCAAACCGTTGGTTCCCATAAATACTATTCAAAAGCTCTATTGAAATAGGGCTTCCCCAAAAATCTAAAACCGTATGTACTGAATAAACCTGGTCTGTGTTGGTGCTTATTAGCGTGGGGTCAAGTGTATGGGCAATCTCGTCGGTGTAATCCTGGTTTTTTGCTACCCCGATTGCATTTGCAATGATTGCACCCTCCGACCCACCACCAACGGTGATGTGATTCAAGTCTATACTGTAGGTGTCTGCATGTGCAAATATCCATCGCAACGCGGCTTTCCCGTCTCGATGGGCAGGGTACAGCTTTAATAGATCAGGTATTTGATTTGTGGGGAGATTGTCCCTTGCATATTGAACCCATTCTGCTGGAACCATACCCAGATCAGATAAAAGTCTATAGTTCATCGAAACATATCAACACCAACAGAATTCAAATGCCTTTCATGGTGTTTTATTGCTCTAATAAATCACAACATGTTGTGATGTTTAGGGCATTTAACCGGGTTATCTTGGCTACAAGATATTTAACACCAGGAACTCATATGGAATACACGAATACACATCTTCAAGTTACCCAAAGGCGTAATTGGCCTAAACGATCTACAATAGGTCGGGCGCTAATCGTATTTATACTGTTCGGGCTGTTTCCCCGAATGGCGAAGGGCACCAACCCAGTTGTACAGACTAAGTGGTATCGCATAAAGAATCAGGCATTGTTCGGTGCCAAGTCACTTCAAATCAATTTCCCAAATAATCCTACTGGATTGGTAATTGATAAAAATACTGACATAGACCAACAGCTTTGGGCGTTCACCGTAGACGACTATAGCAATTACGTCCGTATACATAATAAAGCGTTACAATATACAGATGAGATATTCGCTGGTCATTTCAATATTGGGTTCTCAACTAAATACAATAGTCGAGGTCTGTCATACCCAATAAAGCCGACGGTTGATTGGGGCATACCGATACTTGAGGGTTACAACTATGATAAATGGATCTTGCGTCAGACCGAAATAAAGGATGTTTATGAGATCGTAGCGAAAGGAGGAGGAGGGGGAAAATTGTATGCAAGGCCAAATGGCGAGGTGTGGGTAGGTAAAGAATCCGATGTGGAAGCCCGTAACTGGGGACTATGGAAGATTGAAGAAGTGGGCCCGAGAAACACAATTAGTGGCAATGGTATAAGTATGACCATACCGCGATTAACTGGTGAAGATAAGGTTGCCATGAGTGAAGCTGGTCCAATCGGGAATCATTACCTAAGGTCTCAAGGAGAGTTAAGAGGTGTGCTGTTGTTTGCCCAGTTCAAAGATATGCAAGGGATTTCACTGGATGATGGTGGAAATCCTTATAGCAATAATGTAATAAATACTGCGAAAGCGCATGGTTTTTTTGAACGCGAGACCAATGGAGATACTGAAGTGTGGTTTACATCACTAGATGACAAATGGGTAACCTTGAGCAAGAACGCTCGCGAATATGAGGGAGCATTTGGGGATTATAACAGACACGTTTCGTTTATAAATGAGGTAGTTTCACTCTATCCGGATCAGGACTTTTCACGGTTCGATTTTTTTGTGATAGTTACACCACATTCAGGGGATATATTAAAGGGGTCTGCAAGCATAACGGTAGAGGCTGGCCAAAAATTTTACCAAAAATCCGACGGCGGGTCTATACGGTCAGCAATTACACTGGGGTCAGACATATATGAAAAGAACTATTCTCACAAAATCCTTATTCACGAAATTGGGCATCTTTTAGGACTGCCTAATTTATACCCTCGAACAATACCGAATGATGGCAAATCTGGAGCAGACCATTCCGAGGCAGGACCCTGGGGATTAATGAGTGATGCAACAAGGGCACGAACGTATCTTCAATGGCACAAACACATCCTAAACTGGAATGATAGACTTAAACCTGGACCGAATCAAAGAAACTATTATGTATCGGAAGGCTTACATCACATACGTTTGTCGAATCAAGGTTATAATATGATTGCAATTCCAGTTGACGATCAAACCCGGCCCTCAAAAATTATAGTGGTTCAACCTGCACCACTTATTGATCCGGAGTCTACCACACAAACCATTCGAGGAGGAACCGGGTTGTTGGCTTACACCGTAGATGCTAAAATCTCCACAGGCGACAACCCCATTGTTGTGTTATGCCCAGATAATGTGGGACAGCGCGATTGTGACAAAATTGACCCTGAATTCGGACGAAGAACAAGTGCAGTGATTCACCCGGGACATGAGTTGACTTACCAGGAGGGGAATCTGCACATTCGCATCGCCTTGAAATACAAAGTCTTTCTATATCCATATGATTTTATCGAGGATAAATACTCGTTTAAGGGTTATGAGGTAGAGGTAGAAGTGACCAAAGGTGTACACGAAGACTTACGTAAACGCCAGGATTTTAGCACGTTTGAGCACGGAGGTTTGATCTGGATGGCTGAAGATTTAACTTTAGAGGTTCCTGGTTCAATTTGTTATGAGGCAGACGAGGAGAACTGTGAAACCTATGGTAGGATGTATACCTGGGAGCAAGCAAAGAAGGCTTGTAGTCAATTGGGAGGTGGCTGGAGACTGCCAAGCGATAACGATTGGCTAAGGTTAACGCGGGATTATGGCGGGGCCTATGGGGATATCGGAGATAAAGACGGGAAGAGCGCGTATAGTGCGTTAGCTGTTGGAGGAATCTCAGGTTTCGACGGAGGTTTTGGTGGTAAGAGATATTATTTCATGGATTCCAGGAGTTTTTCTTTTTATGACTTTGGCAGGATTGGGTATTATTGGTCAAGCGATGCAATTTCGAAAAACGAAGTTAGGTCATATACCTTTCGCAGTACCGATACTATGATTCTTAGGGAGAGCATTACGCCTTTAAGTTATACCTCTTGTCGATGTGTCAGGGACAACTAAAGCTTAATGATTTCGTCTTCAGAAAGTTTTTAATTCAGATTTCTGAATTCACTTGGGCTCATTCCAGTTTTTGACTTAAACAAATTGCTAAAGTGTTGGGGATATTCGAATCCCAAATCGTAGCCAATTTCGCTTATTGAACTCTTCGAGTTTAAAAGTGTATTTTTTGCTTTTCGTATGATGAAAAGGTGAATGTGCTCCTTGGCCGTTTTGCCTGTTTCTTTCTTCAATAAGTCGCTTAGATAATTTGCCGAGAGGTTCAGTTCACGTGCAAAATACATCACATTGGGTAACCCGATATCGCTTGCTTTCTCAGCCTGGTAATACGCTTTTAATAGTCGTTCAAATTTCGATACGAGATCACCATTTAAATTCGAGCGCGTGTAAAATTGGCGATCGTAAAAACGAGTGCAGTAATCCAAAAACAGCTCGATATTCGAAATGATGAGGTTCTGACTATGTTTGTCTAAGTTCTGGCTGTACTCCCTAATGATCTTGTCCAACAAGTCTTCTAAGATCCTTAATTCTTCTTCCGAAAGATGCAGTGCCTCGTTCACATCATAATTAAAAAATGAATATTGGTCAATTTTATCACCTAAAGACGATTTTCGAATTAAATCTGGATGGAAGGTTAACGCCCAGCCTTTGGAATCCTCAACGTCAAGAGACATTTCACCATCAAACATGGTCACCTGGTCTGGTGAAGTAAAGACTAAAGTGCCCTCTTCATAGTCATACGAGTTTCTTCCATAATGCAAGTTGCCACAGCCAACGTCTTTCAATGTGATTTGATAAAAACGATCAACCACCTTCAACCCACGTAAATCAACAATGGGCCGAAGACGTTGTGTTTTAACTACAGAAACAAGAGGATGCTTTGGCTTTGGCAGTCCCATCAATTCATGTGCTTGACTAATCGTACGTATAAGAAAAGGTTCTTTGTCCATAAGGTTATAAAATCTAAAATTCTTAAAGCCCAAATTGCTGTCTTTGCATGGCAAAATACGCTTCGTCGGACATCTTAGACCGAGCATCTAACAGGTACAATGCATCAGCTCCTGCTCTATAGCGTAAGGTGTCTTTACCATCTGTGGCGGCGCTATAAATTATTTCCGCAATTTGCTCGGGCTTACTCATTTTCTCTGGGTCCATTGCACTCTTCATAGCTTCCGTAAAGCGACCAACAAATTCATTGTATTCCGATAGCTCAGTATTGTGCTGCATATCCATAGAGCGCCCTCCAAAATCAGTAGCTACCGCACCTGGTTCAATCAACTTTACTACTACACCAATTTGAGCGAGCTCCCACCGAATTGACTCCGTAAAGCCTTCCACAGCCCATTTCGTCGAATGATACAACGGCATCAAGGGGAAAGTCATTCTTCCTCCCACGGAAGAGATGTTAATAAACATGCCAGCTTTGTTTTTCCTAAAATGCGGTAATACCTGCTGTGTTACATCAAATAGCCCTTGTACATTCACTCCAAATTGTCGAATAATGCTTTCTCGTCTGGCGGATTCAAATGTTCCCATCAGGCCATATCCAGCATTATTAAGAACAACATCAATTTTGCCAAATTTATCGATTCCGTCCTTAATGGCGCTTTTTATGGTATCCAATTCCAATACATCGAGTTTGGTCACAAGTGTATTCTTTAGTGCTTTAAGCTCCATTTCTTTTTCAGGTGAACGCATGGTAGCCACTACGTTCCAACCGTTCTCTTGGAATAATCTGGCAGATGCTCTTCCAATTCCTGAGCTGGTACCAGTTATTAAAATTGTCTTTTTCATTTTCTATTTATCTAAAACTTCTTTAAACAATGCGTTAACTGCTATTCTTCCGAGTTCGTCGCATGCTTTAGGACTGTCACCAGAAATGAGTTTTCTATCTATGTGAGTAGCCCCCGTTATTTTATCATTAATGATTTCGATTCCTTCTTTTTCCAACGCTTCGCACTGAAACCATGGAAGTTGCCCAGGCAAGTACCCCATTGAAGGTGACTGCTTGTCATACTTATCTGGGAAAGCGACCATTTTGTAACCATTGTAGGGGTGCGGTTTGTCGTCATTGACGGCCGTGGCAATCATCGCAGCAGGGCCATGACATACAGTGACAAGGTATCTATTTGTCGCTTCTACCCAGCGAATCAATTTTCCGACATTTTCATCCGCCGGTAACCCAACCATTGAACCGTGACCACCGGGTAGAAAAACAGCTATATAGTTCGAGTCTGCAATTAGTTCATGGTTTTCAAAGAGCTTCTTTAACGATTTGGGCTTATCGAACATAGGCTTGTTAGTTCGCATAAAATGGAGGACGGCTTTATCTTTTTGAGGAATAGACCAGTCTTCAAGTATGGCTGGCTTGCCAGTAGGCGTAACCACTTCAAATTTAAATCCGGCATTGACCAGGTGCATTAATGGAACCATGGTTTCCTGGACGTTATTGCCGGTAGAAAAAAGCTTACCATTGGTCATCTTAAAATAGCGCTGCTCCGTACATAATACCAGTACCTTCTTTTCACCAGCGTACTTCTTTCCTCCAAAATCTGTTGATTTAAAGCCACTTACTTTATCCACTCCAAGCATCCTTCCCACTGGTGAAGGGATGTATCCGGTGCCGTTCTTTTCTTTGGTAGGGGCAATCCCTAATATCTTCCTAATCATATTCGCATTTTTGATATCCTACTGTTGTTATTGAGGATTTTTGAGTAATTGAACTATGCGAAAGTCTCGCTTTCCCCAACCAGAGACTAAATGATTTCACGGGAAGACTAAATGAAATTACAGAACGAGCTGTGTGGTTAGGCTTCTGTGCCATACTGTATTTAGTTTGGTAAGTTCAGAGGCTAGGTCTGTACAGTACAGGGGTAGCTTTTTTCATCCACCACCTTAGGGCTTTGAGTACGAGAGTGAATAACGAGAATCAACCAGGAGGGGCTGGCTTTAACTCCATAGGCTCACGCAGTTTTTACAGAACCCAGGTTTTTTGTTTTGAACAGGTGTTAATTGTATCTGTTTAGCAATCAACCACTTGCTTTTACTTATTGTTAATAATTGCCACGCGAGTGGTCTCGAAATCGATATGAACCTGATGGTCTTTCATAGTGTAGAACCCTATGGAACCAACAATTGGATGGACGTTTGACTCGTGAAAAACATCCTGGTTAAGATCAGTGTCCATTGTTATAAAAAATTGGAGGCCAAGATCGATAGTTCCAAGGACAAAGTGCTGACAACGTGCAGGGGTTTGATGGTTTGTCACCATTCGAACTCCTGAACGAATATGAGTGGGAATACCTTGTTCATTATAGAAGGTGTCGCTGACAAGTTTACCCGAATGGTTTGGGAGATTTCTTAAGTCTTTAAAACCAGCGTTAACTGCAACTCTATAATTGATTAGACTGTGGTGCGGTATGCCGTTGTCGAGATGGAAGTATCCAATGATGCTATCACCTGACTTGCAAGAAACAAAGATTTGCTTACTGTCGTATATGAATGAAGCCCATTGCTCATCAGGGAGAGGAGTGTGGTGTTTAAGTCTTAAATTGGGTCGCCGTTCGCGATAAAATTTATTCGACGAATAGTCTAGTATAATGTAGTCGTTGTTAAAAACGACATTACCCATTATTCCACCATAAATCTTCCCTTCCAACAAGTCCTTCATATACATTCTTTGGAAAGAATCTGTTTTATCTCCTTCATTGTCAATGGAAAGAGGATATTTGACATGAATACTCCCCATACGGATTTCAAGAGTGTCGTTTGATGTTTGGGACATTTCACTTGCCAATCGGTAACTAATGGTGAAATGATCCGTACCAAGGTCGAATAAAAAGACAACAGGTTTTTCGCACCCCCGGACCGACGTCTCAAAATAGGTGTGCCCCTTATACATGAAGAAGTCACACTGGTCGAAGTTGGAACACAAAGACAACAAAGGGAATACGGTGAAGGAAAATGTTAATATGAGATTTTTCATTGGGCACTCTACCGTTATTATAAAAGTAACATCAATCGCCTTTATGACGATCAATCATGGGACAGAAGGTAGGTAATTGTGACGAAGGGATGGCTATTGTCGACCCTCGTGATTCCAACCTTGGTCATAATCTTCAGACCTCGTTAGATACTTGTTTAATTTCAAGTCACCAGACTTTGCATTGCGACC
>DIYD01000367.1 GCA_002428905.1 Bacteroidetes bacterium UBA6063
CGGTGGTGAAGGTTTGGTTAAAACAGTATATCTGACCATTTTACTGTTTCATATTGTATTGGCTGCACTTGTACTGCCATTGATTTTGATCTCGTTCTATTATGCACTCAATAACAAAGTGGCGCAACACAAGAAGATTGTGCGTTTCGCCTTCCCTATATGGCTGTTTGTGACCATATCTGGAGTGGTTGTGTATCTGATGATCAGCCCGTACTACCCATTCTAGGTGAAAAGCAGAATACAGTATATACTCCAACGACTACTTGGATTACAGGTATACCTCAATCTCTTTGCCTGGTATAAGATCAAAACCCTCCGTTCGGACCAAAACGAGAACGACTTCTTTCACTTTCTAAAGCTGGTACCAACAGATAAGGTTGCTCTGGACATCGGTGCGAATATTGGTATAATGTCGTATTACATGGCTGGCCATTTGAACACCGATCTTCATGCGTTTGAACCTATACCCAGTAACCTTAATACCTTGCATTGGATTAAGAAACGATTCAACCTCAACAATATGCGCATTCAAGCCTGTGCCCTTGGTAATGAGGCCGGCGAAATTGAAATGGTTCTTCCAGTGGTTGACAATGTAAAGAAACAAGGCTTGAGCCATGTGGTAACTGAAGATATCACGGAATTTAACGAGGGTGTAAAATTCAAAACCGAGTGCTACAAGTTAGACGATATCGATGTTATACGTGACGCAAACATAGGTGCCATTAAAATCGACGTTGAGAACTTTGAATATCAGGTCTTTCTGGGTGCTACTGAAATACTGAAGCGAGATCATCCTGTAATCTATTGTGAGTTATGGGACAACCAGAACCGCTATAATTGCTTTTCGCACTTGCAGGAATTAGGGTATTCGATCAAGGTGTTGCACAACGATCAATTGGTTTCGTATGATGAGAATAATCATGACACTCAGAACTTCTTCTTTGTCTATGAATAGTTAACTTTGTACCATGCAATCAGCAATGCAAAAGATATTGGTTTTAGCCATCTTGTTCATCGCAGCATCATTGATAAATGAAAGTGTTGCGCAATGTCCGATGTGCCGAAGCGCCGTGGAATCTGCCATGCAAAATGAGGGAAACACGGTTGGACTTGGTCTTAACAAAGGCATTTTATACCTATTAGCTACTCCTTATTTACTTGTTGCGTTGGCTGGAGGTATTTGGTACAAAAAGTATCGCAAACCGAATAATGGCTAATCCGTCAGGTATTCAATCCTTTCTTCTGGGACGTTGTCCGCAATGCCGCCGAGGCTCAATTTTTAAAACGGGCTTAATCAGTACGAAATTCAAAGACGTTCACGAGCATTGCCCGCATTGCAGGGTGAAGTATGAACAAGAACCTGGTTTTTTCTGGGGAGCCATGTATGTCAGCTACGCGTTGATCGTTGGGTTGCTGATCTTTCTTTCCATATTGATGTTCAGCATCTACGAAGACCCTTCTCTTTTATTGCTAAGTTTGGTGATCATAGGAGTATCGGTAGTGTTCACACCGTTTATCATGCGTTTATCGCGGCTAATTCTCATTTACATCGCCGCTCCTTATCGTCAGTTCAAGAAGGAGTTGTACGATGGGAAGACGCAAGACCAATAGATAGTTAGATTTAAAGATATTTAGACCTCACGAGTTAAGATGGTCTTATTTTTGGTCTAAATGTTATAGGCCTTAACATCTAGCAGTATTACCTAGTTAGATATTGGTATTTTTCCAAATCCGCCTCCAGTTAGAAGATGATTCCATTCTTGAATAGTTAGTTTTATTGTTAATAAAGGATAACTAATAATTATCAATGAGGATAAGTGGAGTAGATTGTAAATTACCAAGCAACGAAATAGACAACCATGAAGTATTAGACCTGATTCGATTATTAAGCAAGGGGTTGAGTCAAAATGATATTCGTGACGTGATATCCGAAGTTCAGAAATTGCTTCATCGAACAGAGATTATAACTCGATATTGGCGAAAACCAGGCGAGAAACCAATTGATTTGATACGAAAATCATATAAAACAAATCTAGAGCGAAACAACATTCCAGAGTCATCCATAAACGCACTTATTTATGTGAGTGTTGATCGAGGCTTTGTTGAGCCTGCAAATGCCAGCATTGTTGCACATGAGCTAGGACTGTCCTCGATCAAGACCTTTGACATTTCAGATGCATGTATGGGATGGTGCACGGCAACTGAGATAGCTCAATCAATGTTCAACAATGGCTACACTGGAAACATTCTGATCGTAACATCAGAATTTCCAATGAATCAAAATGGATCCATTATTCCAGGCAATTTCGATGTATCTCACCCAGATGAACTGCGCTGGAAGTTTCCTTCATATACATTAGGTGAGTCGGCAACTACCACAGTGCTCAGTTCATCAGGCCCAAATTGGAATTACGATTATATTTATGACGCATCCAGGGCGGATCTTTGCGTTCTGCCCCTACACAGTTACCAAGGTTATACCGATTCGTTTTTCGTAGAGAATAATCTTGATCTCTTGCAATTTTATGCCGATGGTAGACGACTATTTACTGCAGGATTCAAAAAGTCACTAAACTTGCTTAGGAGTTTTCTTTTGAAGTATAGTTACGAAAATGAACTTATTTTACCGCACTCTGTAGCGTCAACAGTTCCTAAAAGAGTGATGTCTTATCTGCCAACAAGCTTCGCTGGTAAAATGTATTCTACGTTTGCAAGGACAGGAAATGTGGCAACTTCTTCTATTCCAACTAGTTTATATTTTGCTTTGGAATCGAATGAACTTAGTCGAAATGATCACGCAATCGGTTGGGTGGCAAGTGGTGGATTGAAGTATTCAGCTTTTGATATCTTCTTATGATCACAAGAAACTTAGCACCATACTTACCAAAGCTGGTGCAAAAATGGACATGACACTTTTCAAGTCGTTATATAACAAGTGTTTGTTATTCGTATTATTTAACCAGCTATAGAGTTCTGTGTTCTCAGAAACCTTAGCTTCTAGCAGTAAGTTCTTAATCTCTTTTTGAATTCTAAAATGCGGGTAGTAACACATAAATAACATTGTAAGCGAAAAGATTACTCCCCAACATATACCAATGTCGTAAGAGGTAGATAGGAATTTGCTTAGCAATACATCATCGTTGATACAGGTGGCGGGTAATTGAATAAATAAAACTGTTGCAATTGTACTTGTTACCAAAACAAAGCTTAATGTATGGATATAGTGCTGAAATGACTTTAGGTGTTCGTTTAACACAACCTTATTTGTTTCTCCATGATCTGGTTTTATCTTATTCATAAACTTCGTGAGATCTTTACCTACGTTTAAACAGGTTACCACAATACAAGCCAAACCCATAACAATCAAACCCACAGGCATTATGGTAAAGGTGTAAAACCCGTAATTGGAGCTTTTACTTCCAATAAATGTGGAGAATGTATCTTTCCAGTGTCCTGATTTTAGTAGGGTTGAATAGGTCCTATCGTGAGACAACAATGCTAGATTCAATTCCATAGAATCAACAATAACCATCAGGGTAAACATTAACGTCAATAGAATCAAAAAGTGTCTTAGCAATACTTTCCTTTTTTCGTTAGAAACGTTATTTAATAGTCTCATAAACAAAAGGGTGAATATGGTCCCTGAAATCAAAAAATGCGCACCTGCACTAATGAGGTAAAGTAGGTAACCATTGATACTAAAGGACGCAGTGCTAATCGAATAGGACGAAATCTCAGTTCTTACCATTGCCTCAGGAACAAATAATTCCAGGATGATCAATACCAGTAATATTGGCATAAGCATGATGAAAAACGTACGATAGGTCAGTTTAATTTCTCCAGGTGTTCGTTCAACCTTCCTCTTGATGCCTTGAAACAACCTACGCATAATTATTAGTTATCCTGCACTCACCTCAATAAGATTGCGTGGATTCCCTAATTCCAATGCCCGGCTTTTCATGCGTTCGGATACCGAGGTATAGATCTGCGTAGTGAGAATACTGCTGTGCCCAAGCAGTTGCTGAATGTACCTGGTATCTACTTGCTGTTCTAACATGATGGTCGCAAAGCTGTGTCGTAAATCGTGTGGGTTAACTTTTCTGGCCAAACGTGCCAACCTTCCGTATCGCTGAATCATAAACCGGATGGATTGTGTGCTCATAGCCTTGCCCATTCGGTTCTCGAAAAGGTACATCGACTGCTTTTCGTTCCTGGCGTGTCGTCTCAAAATGTGTTGGACATGCACATTGGTAATTGGAATGAGTCGTTCCTTTGAGCCCTTGCCTCGGATCTTTACCGTCGAGTAACTGGGATTGACATCCAGGCGACGAATGGCCGAGACTTCAGACACCCGGATTCCGGTACTGATCATCAACTCCAAAATGGCCAGATTGCGTAATGCAACCTTATACGCCCCACTTTCATATGCCGCCTTGTTTACTGCAGTGTGTGCAACAGTCAGGATGGATGCGAGCTCACCGGTGGTCAATACATTAGGCAGCTTCCTGTCTTGTTTGAAGCGAAGCTTAACTTTTCGCACAGGATTGACTATCAGGATTTCCTCAAACTCCAGGTAATTGAAATACGCCTTTAAACTGGCGACCTTGCGTCGAATGGTACTGGTTGAACGTGATGAGAGCGATTCCACATACTTCTTTATGTGTTCTTTGGTTACTAATTCAACCTCATATACTTCCGATTCTCCAATTACAAAACTCTTCCATTGTGTGAGATCAATGGTGTACGCTTTGATGGTCTTGGCATTGAGGCGGCGCTCGTAAGTACAGTGGTCAATGAATAGTTTTATTGATGTTTCCATTTGCCAAAAATGGCAAAAGTTAACTAGCGAATAATAGCTACTCTAAATATTTAATGCTTCAGACCATTGGTCAACAGATTCATTGATCTAATGTTTAATTAACCAAGTAGGTTTCTGTTTGATCTTGTCTCATTTTGTCTCTAATCTTGCCGTCTCTCGATACAATTGACCTGTGGTCAACCACTCGAGATGACAAGTTTAGTTGGTAATCTTGAACAAAGCATTGCAAATGGCTCTATAGAATAATCAATTTGCACATTTCCACATTTGCATATTTACGCATTAAACATCGTCTTCGGTCTTCGACCTCAGAAAGGTACGCCAGGCATCAAGCAAACAATTAATTCGCTTCTTGCGGTGCCACTTCTTCGGTTCCAAGCACCTTGTCCTTTACCTTGTTCTCAATTTCTTCCATTAATTCTGGGTTATCAAGTAACAAACGCTTCACCGCATCTCTACCCTGCCCCAGTTTGGTTCCATTGTAACTAAACCAACTTCCGCTTTTCTGTACAACTTCTGCATCTACTCCTAAATCCAGAATCTCACCGGCTTTTGAAATACCTTCGCCATACATGATGTCGAACTCAACTACGCGGAACGGAGGCGCCACCTTATTCTTGGCAACCTTCACCTTAACCCGGTTTCCGATGATATCTACACCATCCTTTATTTGGCCAATTCGTCGAATATCCAATCGAACGGAAGAATAGAATTTCAGGGCATTACCACCCGTAGTGGTTTCAGGATTGCCGAACATCACACCAATTTTTTCACGCAACTGGTTGATAAAAATACAGATGCAACCCGTTTTGTTAATGGTACCCGTGAGCTTTCGTAATGCCTGAGACATCAATCGAGCCTGCAACCCCATTTTTGAGTCTCCCATATCACCTTCCAGCTCAGCACGAGGCACAAGCGCCGCTACCGAGTCAATTACAATTACATCAATGGCACCCGATCGAATTAGGTTATCTGCAATCTCCAGCGCCTGCTCTCCATCATCGGGTTGAGCGATTAGCAGTTCATCTGTATCCACCCCAATCTTCTCTGCATAGAAACGATCAAAAGCATGCTCCGCATCAACGAAGGCCGCTATACCCCCACTTTTTTGAGCCTCTGCTACACAGTGCATGGCTAACGTGGTTTTACCCGATGCTTCCGGACCATAGATTTCGACCACTCTTCCCTTCGGAAAACCACCTATACCCAGGGCCATATCCAACCCTAAGGAACCCGTTGAAATTGAAGGAATATTAATAACGGAATCATCGTCCATCTTCATTACGACGCCCTTACCGTACGATTTTTCAAGCTTATCGATGGTTAGCTTAAGCGCCTTT
>DIYD01000225.1:0-12587 GCA_002428905.1 Bacteroidetes bacterium UBA6063
TTGTGGTTGTGTATTGGGCCATAGGCCTTGAGCCGACAGACTTCTATGTGACCAGCCGAATCGAAGATGGAATTCCCAATATGGACAATGCCTTTCGATTTGTGTTCGGCCAGGGATTATGGATAATCACCGGGTCGCTCATTGCCTTTTTAATTGGACAACTTGCGGACGTTACGGTCTTTCAATGGATCAAAAGTCGTACTGGTGAAAAGAGGCTTTGGCTACGAGCGACGGGGTCGACCTTAATTTCGCAGTTCATCGATTCGTTTGTGGTCCTGTTTATCGCCTTTTACATCAGCGGAGTGATGACTCTAAAGATGGTCATAGCCATCGGTATCGTGAACTACATCTACAAGTTTACCGTAGCAGTTATTCTCACGCCATTGCTCTATGTGATACATAATGCCATCGACAACTATTTAGGAAAAGATCTAGCCGAGCAGATGTTGGCCGAGGCAAGAGAATAGTTCCGATTATAGTATGTGAATCCGTTGAACAAGGCTTCAACACAGGCACAAAAAAGCCCGAAGAAGCTTCCTCCCCCGGGCGTGATAATATTTCACCTTTGATTAGTTCTTTATCAAACGCTGGCGAGTCATTAACGCACCAGATTGAATTTCAATAACATAAATGCCTTGTGCAATATTCGACAAATCCGCGGACAATACACGACCCTGTTCCGTAAACATTATCACATTTTTTCCGTCGAGTGTACTAATTGCTATGCGCGTTTCTTCGCTAACCGGTTGATCCCATGCAATAATTACACGGTCTTTTACCGGATTTGGGTATATGCGAAGCGTATTACTTTCCAGATCGATAACACTAACAAAATCAGGAAGGTTCAACACCGAATCTTTACTTGCTTCACAATCATTGATATCTGTAACGGTTAACTCCGCGGTTACAGACTGATTGCCACTTGCAATGTAATCGTGGTCTGGCTTCGTCAATACACTTGTAAAGCCATCTCCAAATTTCCAGAAGTAACTTTTATAGTTTTCATTCACCGGTGCAAACGAATACGTACTGTAGTCACGGCTAAACGTGAATCCCGCATTTGGAACCGGCACAACACTAATGTAGATCGTCTCGGAGGTTGCGTTACATGCTCCCTTTGCTACTTCCAGATAGGCCGAATCGCCATCTGAAAACTGATCTTCATAATAAAAACTATCGCTCGATGTAGTGCGCAGTGCATTGTTTACATAGAACCGATATTCATCGTTACCACTCGTACCTGAAAAGCGAATGGTATCTTCCGTACAGAAGGTGTTATTCGGACGTTGTGTTCTAAACCTCAAATCCTCGATTTGATCCACGCGAACCGAAAAATCGAGTTTTTTGGGCGGACACCCTAGATTACTGCTGTCTGTGATCTCAACCGTAAAGTTTCCTGTGAATTTCGGTGAGAAAATGAAAGACGTATCTTGAAATGGCGCTCCACCGTCAAACGACAACGAATAACGTTCATCGCTCAAACCATTAATTTCTACTGAAACATCGTCACCATCACAGATTGCCGTATCTGCTGTAAGGGTTGCGGACAATGGACTGCATTTACCTGTTCTACAGGTCGCTTTACCAATTTCACTATATAAACAAGGCTGCCCGGTGATTCCTCGCACCCAAAGCTCATAATCTGTTTCCGGGTTAAGTCCGGTCATCGTGTGCGTTCTTCCTTGCAATCCGGATGTTGGTGCATTCCAGGTTTTTCCCTGGTCATCACTTACCTGCACTCCTCCATGGCTCGGTAACGCCAACCACTCAAAGCCAAGGCTAAACGGTTGCTTGTCATCGCAAAGTACTACCGGTGCTGCATCTCGAGTTAACACCTCGTAGGTGATGGTATCGCTGGCAGAGGTCCGACATCCATTCGCGTCGATACCATGAACATAGTATCTCGCATGGCTATCGATTTGCACCTGATAGGACCCCATTGTGGTCGTAGCCATCTCCGCAGTATCGTTGTACCATATGTACGAATTATTTGTACTTGTTGTGCTCAAGGTAATCGGTTCGTTGAAACAAATTGAATCGTTCATATTGGTCGAAGCGATATCGGGTTTTGACGTTGTATGCATCGAAACCTTTACAGTAGGACTTGTTCTAGAACAATCGCCTAACTTCACCGTTACGTTGTAATCGCCCGGTTTTTTGGCGAATATCTTATTCCCTGTAGTTCCATCCTGCCAGGTGTACGTAGCTCCGGCAATGAATTGTGCAATTAAAGCCGTAGAATCTCCAGGACATATCGTTCGGTTACCACCAGGCACAAAAGCCGTTGGTGCAGATTTTACTTTTATCTTCACTGTATCGTACCTGCTCCAACCGTATTGGTTCTTCACCCGCAATATGGCATTATACGTACCACCAGTACTATACGACGTTGTAGGGTTCTTTAACGATGATATGGAAGGACTTCCACCTGGGAATTGCCACGAATATTGTGTTGCACCACCGGTAGACGAATCTGCAAATGAAACCGTAACATTCGCACATACCGACGTATCGTTTGTGTGTGCTTTAGCTGTTGGCAAATCAGACGAAGGCACAACATCGAATACTTTTGCATATACCTGATCTCCGCTGGTATTTCCATTACCATTACACGCATTAATAACGGCATAGAAACGAATGGTATCCACGATAGTCGAAGGTGCTTTCCAGTCGAACTCCCACGAGACAGAGTCTGTTGTAGATGTTGTTCCTACCCGCGTGTGCTCCACATATTTGCGCACCTTGCTGTTGATCGACAAGGTTTGACGGTGTGTTCTGCTGCTTGTGATGGTGAAATCACCGGCTGGTGTAGTATCTGACAACGTTAATGCGGTTATGTTGAAACCCCATTTACGGATTGAAGACTGCTTAAACTTCAATTTCATGTTGTAGGTTGAATCCGGAACATATCCGCCACCGGTAAAGTTGTCCTCTAACAAGAAATCACTTAACGAACCACTACCACCATTGAGTGAGGTTCCCCCATGACATCGGGTACAATTTCGCTCGTCCGGAGCGTTGGTTAATGCTCCTCCAGGCCCATTTTGTCCGGTAAAGGAACGCATTGAAATTAAAACGAAAGCCAGCGTAAAGATTGAAGCTACTATTCTTCTCATAAATAATTAATACCTGGCAAAGGTAAGGTTGAGAGCTATTCAGATGACGCTGTTAGCGGTTTGTGGAGTAATTTGACCAAAAATCAACGCAGTGCGTTCTGCATAATTTCAGTCAACAATGCTCCTTCTGCCTCCGTTTGCGTTTTGATTTTAATGAAATGACCTCCACCTCGCTGAGCCAATTTGGTCATGAAACTAATCGCTTCTTTGTCCCGGCCAAAACCAACTACAGTGGTTAACACTCCCTGGTCGCGGTAGTTCTCTGCCATTTCATACATGTCTTTGGTTGTATAGTTCGGTGAATTGAACAAACCATCCGTGGCCAGGATAATCTGGTTATTCCCATCAGAGATGTAGTTGCGTATTGCATAGTCGTATGACATCTGCAAACCTTCGGCACCATACGATCGTCCGCTTGGCTTTAAGGAATCAATTACAGCGTAAATCCGTTCCTTTTCGTTTCCGGGTGTAGAGCTTAGCTCAACGATAGCCCTTCGGGAATACACGATGATAGTAACCATGTCCTCTTTTCGTAATGCCTCTACTACATTTTTCATGGAAAGTTGTAGCATATCCATTTTATCTCCCAGCATCATACTCGACGATTCATCGATGAGAAATACAACATTGTTTGAGGCATACTTGTCTGGGTTCAGTTGGCCCGTTTCAGAAAAATCTTCTTTTGGCACCTGGGGTACATCAGGCGTGTTGGGCACATCAGGTGTATCTTCAACATCAGGCACCTCAGCAATTAACGAAGTGTCTCGTGACGTTTGGTCCTCCGATGATTCATCAAATATCTCATCATTGAAAATATCGTCTCCCTGCTCTGTACTCCGGCTTTCCCTCTCTTGCTCACGCTCACTCTCACGCTCTTCCCCCCTATCCGTGCTATCATTCTCATGCACAACCATCACATCGCGCTCGATAATCCGTCTGCCTTTAAAGCGTTCATCCATTTTCCTGCGAATGCGTTCAATGGCATCCTGATCCGATTCATCCGGCTTTTCGATTTCAATTACCTCGTCTTCCTCATCTCCAGATTCAATCTCAGGATCTATAGTCACCAATTGATCTTCAAACGTATTCCGTTCGAGTTCAACAATGATTGTTTGTGTCTGCTTATTGATATAAACCAGTTGCTTGCCTGGCATATACCCTGGTCGGGTTACATCAATTTGATAAAGGCCAATTGGAATCTTCTTCAAGGGCACTTCCGTTTTTCGGGTTTGCTCCACGAAATAATTATGCGATGTTCCAACCAGTAAAATGTCTGCCCCGGTGAGCAATTCCCCGGTTTCTTTGTCCTGAATAATGATCTTGGCAATTTCTGATCGCGACTCCAGTTTTCCCTGGCCCATAACCGGACAAGCCGTATGTGCATCGGGGTGAAACGATATAATTTTGCCTTTCAAATTCAGATATACCGGATCGGCCCAACCACTTAAATACAACGGTTGATTCACCGTAAAGTTGCCCAAATCCTCCGTATAAAAAACCGCTTCAAGTTCCACGGTTTCACCTGGTTCTATATATCCTTGAGGCAAGTGAATGTAAAGGTTTCGTTGATACGGAATGGGGAGGAACAATACTCGATTGCTGCTTTGATTCGTAAATGTAAACGTCGCCCGTGGATTGTTCCACAGTTTAACTTTTCCGTAGTTGTGTACCGACGGAGACAACGATTGAGCGACACCGCTAAGCGGCAAAAGCATCAAACAAATCCAACTGTATTTAATCCACTTCAAGGCAATACTACTTTTTGTATAACGTTTAACTAATCGTATTAATTTTGGCAAGTATCTTATTATTTAGGCTCAAAAACCAATCCAAAAATTGATTAACTGTTATGAAATTCTGGAAGTACCCAATTTTTCGGATCAAAAGACGATCCAGAAAGGGTATTACAAGATGGCAAAAAAGCATCATCCGGATGTTTCCAACAGCAAAAACGCCGCTGAAGATTTCAAGTTAATCGCCAAGGCATACGCCATGTTGCAGGATCCTGTAACAAAGCAATACCACGATCAACTCTTACGGCAACCACCCGAACCAGAACCCGATCTTGGGCCAAAACGGACACGACTGTCCAGAGAAGACCTGGCGCGCCGTAAGGCGGCCATGGATGAAATAAAACTTCGGAAAGATATGGCTTATTACATCCGCGACAATGAACGGTTGCCATACAACTATCGAATATTCGGATGGCTTATTGCTTCGCTTTTGGGTTGGCAACTCGTTTACAGCCATTGGTTTGTCAATGAAGATGCGTACGACCACATCATAGCTTTCTTCGGTGGCTTCACGTTTTTAGGGTGTAGTTTCGGTTTTTTAAATGTGTTGTACAAAAAAATGCGTTTCGACTTTTATTCTGGCCGTAAAAAGTGGAAGTTCAATGTGCGTAGCTATCAAATATGGGCTGTACTGGTGTTAGCAGGAACCTTATTGTTGCCGGTTGTAAACAACTATCGGTACAACTATCACCTTGAGCATTATGGCGTAATGCATTATGCAAAAATTGCCAATCGCACGATGTATGACGTAACGCTGGTTTACCAACCTGAATTTGGCAGGCAGGTCATGAAACATGTCTCCACCGAGGACAAGGATCTTATTTTATCCCCGCGTAGAAACCAGATCTTGATTAAATACTCCAAAGCCAATCCACGAATTATGGAATTGGTAGAGCGAATCGACTAACGTTTCCCTTCCCCTTTAAACTGGTCTTCTTTGTGCTTGAACAACACGTTAAATGTAGTTAGTGACCCATAAATGCGCGTGATATACTGCTGCAGATGCACTTTTTCATCATCCATTAAGGTTTTGTTCGAATTGATGTTTTGTTCAAGAACACGTAAGCGATCTCGAACCATCACGATTTTATGAAAGAACGTATCAATTGGTATCTCCTTCACCTGTAGGTTTTCGTCTTTAGGTTCCAGAACCAACAATCCGCCACGCCAGCGATCTCCAATCTCTACAACTTCAGAAGTATCTGAATGCCTGGTCAGTAAGCGATATAATATGTTCTCAACTTCATCGAAACTGACCATGTTGCTTTGCGGCTCAATGGCTTCAATTATTTCGATATCGGTATCCGTACGCTCGATTTCACGCAAGCCACCTTCAAAAAAACTAACTGAAATATATTCAACACCTATCCGACAGATGATACCTTGACCATATGTGCTGTGTTTTATTCGTGTTCCTATTCCTAAATTATCCATTTGATTATTGTTTGATGGTCAAAAGTACAAATCCACGACAACAAAACTTAAATTTGTGTAATGCAGTTTTATTCCAGGGGTAAATTGATGTTGTCGTCTGAGTATGTGGTACTTGGCGGTGCTAAGGCATTAGCTGTGCCCACACAAGTGGGACAATTTATGGAGGTAGAGCATTTCCCTGAAGATGGTGTATTACACTGGTCAGCTGTTGATCACACCGGTTTCTGCTGGTTCATTGCGTGTTTTGACCTGACCGACTTAAGCCTCATTTCAACTACCTACCCTGCAGGTTCCAACCGACTCGTCAGGTTACTTGAATACATTAAGAAGAACAGCGATGTATTGGATTCGGAAGACAGTATACACATTACCACCTTGCTAGAATTTGACCGCAACTGGGGACTAGGATCCAGTTCTACGCTTGTAGCAAATCTCGCTAAATGGTCAGGGGTAGACCCAATAGAACTGCTACACGCAGGTTTTAACGGAAGTGGCTACGACGTAGCTGTTGGAATGGAAAATGCACCGGTGGTGTACCACCTTAAAAACAGGAAACCGTTTTGGGAAACCGTTGATTGGGCGCCTGTATTTAGTGACCGATTATTCTTTGTGTATCTGGGTCAAAAACAGAATTCCGAAAAGGAGGTAAATGCTTTTAATGTTGACGCATTGAGTAAAGCCGATATCGACTTTTTTGACAATATCACGGATGATATACTGAGTTGCCACGAATTGCCGGAGTTTGAAACATTACTGACAAAACACGAAGAGTCTTTAGCTAAAATTCTTGGTCGTCAAACGGTCAAACAACGCTTATTCCCCCAGTACAAAGGAGCGATTAAATCGTTAGGTGCCTGGGGAGGTGATTTCATTCTGGCCACCGGAACTGAGGCCGACCGGGAGTTCTTTGTGCACGAAGGCTATGCGCTTGTTATTTCATGGGATGACATGATCAATACAACCGAGAAGGTCAATGGCGCTGTAAATGGCAATGTGTAACACATATCCAGGTTGTCTTCGTCATTAGACCGCTTTCACGTTTATCGGGTCATGTTCATACACTATCTGAGGTATCCAGATTCATCCCGTTGATAGTCGGACTTCTTCTGTACCAGAGGTTTTTTGTGCACTTTAGCTTTATTGTTGAATAGTCGCATGGTTCTGGAATCATCACTGAGGTAAACAGGCTCTTCCGCCGTAGAGCGCACCACAATGATGTTTCCCAGAGCTTCGGGTAAACCGTGATCTGTGGCAGGTTCCCAGGTGCATGTACCAAAGACCCCTACCCGCTCATTTTGTTCAAATACACCCTCGGTGTAGCGTATTGTGCGATTAAAGCCAAGTATGCCCACACTTTCTTCATCGTGCTCCTTTAAATAGGCTTCCAGCTTTGGTGTGGCATCGTTCATAAATCCCGACGCGTAATTACGGTCCATCACGAACAAGGTTTCAACGGATTTATCTGCAATGTACGCTACGTGTTCACCATCGTGAATTAGGAAATTTGCCGACTTTTCCTCCTCAACAAGGTCAACCCAATGGCTGCTTTTACCACTCGATTGCTTTCGCTCGACCAACACATAATAATACGCACATTCCCGATCAGAAAGCGGTGCAATAGTTGGCTTGCCTACATAATGAATCCTACCAATCATGCGCACAACATCACCGTTTTGAACATCCTTCATTTTTTTGCCCGGCGTTTTTCTAAACTTACGAAGGATCCTGGCTTTCCTGGATGAAAAGTAACTAAACACCCCTAGTCCTGCAATCACAATAACGAAAACGACAAAAAGGATTTCAAATCCGCCTGTATAACTCATAGTTGGAATAACTGGTTAACAATAATACGGGTAAGGAGGAGAAATGATACCAGAGGGGTTGAAGATGAAATGGAAATTGAAGATGAAGCTGAACGAATACAATAAACCGGGATTTCAGGAGTTTCTTGAATGTGACCCCGTTTAAACCAAACCAACTTTTTGGGATACGTATGAACGTCTTTCGAGGTACGCTCAGCCTCTTACTACTAACCCTTTTTACAAGTTCTAAAGCACCAGACCGAGGGATTAAAAATAGTGCGCTTGAAATAGATATAAACCTCACACCAAACCTGCTCTATATGATTGACAGTTTATTCTCAGACCGGAATGCACCACAAACAGAAGTGACCTTAAAAACAGTCTCGCACTACCAATTCCAGAACGGGGTGTTGAAGTCATATGAACTTTTCGGTTATGATCATGACACCATACGAAGTTGGAGCAAAACCACCTGCGACAGTAATGGAAACATGGTTGAATGGTATGTTCGAAATCTTGAATTTGGATTGACCGTGATCCGAAGAATTAAGCGAGACCAATATGGCAATTTGCTTAAAGTTGGTGTTGTTGACCCACTAGATACGTTCGACATCCAGATTCAGAACACTTATGACAACGGTTTACTCATAAATCAAATCCACAAAATAGGATCAAAGGTGATTGAAGACGTGATATATTCATATGATAACCGAGCACAGCTCGTTAAAACATATTCTCCGCTTCAGTCGTATTACAACATCGAATTAAGAAGATATAACCGAAGGAAACAGTTATTGACCGTTGAGCGGCTACAAGACAGTGTTCTGCAGCAAAGAGAATCATACAGATACAAACGCAACTTCTTAATTGAGCATTGGGAAGAAGTCTTCAATAAGGCATCACTTAGCTCAACCACAATGAGACGTTTTGAATACGACAAACGGAAAAGACTTACGCATGAATGGAATGGGTCCCACCATACACAGTTTAGCGGATTTGACCACTATGATAATTGGACCCGGTCTGAATCGTATGACAACGATAAATTAATTCAAATAAGTAGCCGGACATATGTCTATAACTAGGTAACTGAATCTATAATCAGTTATTTCAGTGCTACACAGACAACATGTCTAACTCACGTTGGATATTCTCTCGTGCCCTGGTTTCATGGTTCGTTCTAAAATACTCGGTAAAATAAATGGCAGGTCGATTCATAAAGCCTTGCATTGCCATTTTTCTGCCACGGTTATACATCGTTTGCGGATACATCCAGTACTCCTTCCGGATCTGCTCTGTATATCTCAAATAGTTATCCCAGTCCCAACTCAGTACCTCAAGATCCATATCAAGGAACAACGCGTCATCTAGTTCGCTTTCTTCTGTCAACTGGTGCTTTTGCGTCTGAACAATCTGTCGGTAACATCGGTCAATCGTCTGGGGTCGTACTCTAAATTGTTCCAGGTCATGTTTCATGAATTCAGCACTTTTCAACTCGTTGTCCTTGCGCAACACCTTATAGATCACATCGTGATAAACAATCGACAACACAAAATCCTCATAGTGATTTATAGTAGACCTAAACTTCTCCGCTAAACTCAGAATATGAGCAATATGACTTAACGAGTGATAGTGCCTTGATTTTGAACTGTACAACCTTGTTATTGTACTCCAGGAATGCTCAATGAAACTTTGATCTGAGGAATATAATGACAGGATATTCATCCAGATTATTTTGATGCGGTCATTACCCATTTGGACAAATTTAAACTCAAACTGAGTGAGAAATTCAATTTCAATGACAATAAGAATAGTAATGAACCTGCACCTCACTTTTATTGAGTAGATTGTACTACGTCTTATCGTCTAAACATCTGTATGTCTAGAACCCAATTACTACATTGTTACATTGCTAAATTGGTTAATTGTTTAATTGTTCATTTGATTCATCTTTGCACAACATGAGTGCGACCACAACATCCGACAAATGCAAATGGCAGAGTCCGTCAAATATTGCACTGGTAAAATACTGGGGTAAGAAAGGTTTTCAGATCCCCAGTAACGCCAGCATTAGTTTTACATTATCCGAATGTCATACCAATACAGAATTACGATGGTTTCCATCCAATCACTCTGACATTGACGTGTACTTTGATGGAGCACTAAATCCGAATTTCAAACCAAAAGTTGCTGCACTTTTAGGCCATATGCAGGAACAATACCCCGAACTGACACACTATCGATTTGAAGTTCATTCAACGAACACCTTCCCGCACAGTAGTGGTATTGCCAGTTCTGCGAGTGGTATGAGTGCCCTCGCTTTGTGTTTCTGTACGTTGTTACAGGAACAAGGCGTATTGAAACACGACTTTCTTCAGGAAGCCAGCTACTGGGCACGTATTGGTAGTGGCAGTGCCAGCAGATCGGTTTACGGTGGCAGCGTAGTTTGGGGAGAACACTCCGATTTTGAAGGAAGCTCGGACGAGTTTGCTACATCTTTTCGTCATGTTCACCCAGTTTTCAACAGCTTTCAAGATACCATCCTGATCGTACACGAAGGGGAAAAATCCGTGTCAAGTACGGTTGGGCATGGGTTGCTTAAAGGCCACCCGTTTGCCGACCAGCGTTTCACAATGGCACAGGAAAACATGTCAAGAATTAAAACGATTCTTGAAAACGGAGACCTGGACAGTTTTGTAGAACTAGTTGAATTTGAAGCACTTACATTACACTCCATGATGATGACGTCCTCCCCATCGTTTATCTTAATGGAACCAAATACACTAAACATCATCCAGAAAATACGGAATCACCGAAAACAAAATGGGGGGCATATTACGTTTACATTAGACGCTGGCGCTAATGTTCATATGCTCTATCCCGAGAAGGATAAGCAAGCGGCACGGGATCTGATCAACAATGAGTTGGTTGCTCTTTGTGCAAATGGACGGTATATTTGCGACAGCGTTGGCAATGGCCCAACACAACTGGAATGTTAAAAGAATCGCTTTTCTACGGCAAAATTCTTCTCTTCGGAGAGTATGGAATCATCCAGGATTCTATGGGACTATCCATCCCCTATGACTCCTATAAAGGCAAGCTTCGGTTTAAACAAAAGATGGAAGGAGATCAATTGGTCTCGAATGACCATCTGCGTAAATATGGAGAATATCTCAAAGAATTGAATGCCACGGGTGAATTGCTTTTTGATTTTAATGCTCAAAAATTCGACACCGACCTTAACGAAGGATTGACCTTTGACTCAAGCATTCCACAAGGGTTTGGCGTTGGAAGTTCGGGTGCCCTGGTAGCTGCGGTCTATAGCCATTATGCTGTGAACCCTAAAGATTTCAGCACAAAGCCAACCAGTGAGGAAATTGCTGAACTGAAGACCATTTTTGGTCAGATGGAAAGTTATTTCCACGGAAAGAGTTCAGGTCTGGATCCATTGATCTGTTTTCTGAACCTACCCGTTTTAATCAAATCGAAGGAAAACATGGGCACGGTAGGACTGCCAGATGCGGATGAAGACGGTAAGGGTGCCATATTCTTGTTGAATAGTGGACAACCTGGCAAAACCGAACCGATGGTGAACATCTTCATGGAAAAGATGAAGCAAGAAGGTTTCCGAAACATGCTGAAAAAAGAATTCAAAAAGTACAACGATGCCTGCATTCAGGCCTTCCTAAAACGCGACATTGCACCACTTTTTAGCAATATCAAACAATTATCTAAGCTGGCCCTAAACAACTTCTCACCTATGATACCTTCGGTATTCCACAATTTATGGAAGGAAGGCATCGAGAGCAATGCATACTACCTTAAACTCTGTGGTAGTGGCGGCGGAGGATACTTCCTTGGGTTTACCCGTGATCTGGAAGAGGCCCAACGCAGGCTCAAAGATTATCAACTTGAAGTCGTTTTCACCTTCTAATTTTGGCGGTCTTAAGTCGTAAAAATCGACTAATCTTAATCAAGGGCCTCGGACTATTGTCGATCATTCGATGGCCCAACGTGGTCTTTACTGCGCTTGCACAATATGTCGCTGCCATTTATGTTTTCACACCTAACCGCACGTGGTGGAATGTTTTGAGCGAACTGAATCTGCATCTGTTGGTTGCTTCATCTGTATTCATTATCGCAGCAGGCTTCATCATCAATAGCTTTTATGATTTTGAAAAGGATCTGATAAATCGCCCACATAAAACACTATTTAATCGAGTGGTGAGCAAAGAGTTCTGTCTCACAACCTATTTCGTATTCAATGGTATCGGACTTGCGCTCGCCTTTGCCGCTTCGTGGCGGGTATTACTCTTCTTCTCCGCCTTCTCCTTCTGGCTTTGGTTCTATTCACACAAAGTACAGAAGATACCTGTACTGCGCGAAGTAGTCGCCTCTACCCTTTCGGTGGTAGCCGTATTCAGTGTAGCACTTTACTACAA
>DIYD01000225.1:12652-13987 GCA_002428905.1 Bacteroidetes bacterium UBA6063
GTAGCACTTTACTACAAACATTTCACCTGGATTATGATCGTATATGGCGCAATCATAATGACTGTATTGTTCAATCGTGAGATCATCAAAGATTTAAAGAATATCACAGGAGATATTGCCGTAGGAAATGAGTCTATATCTACGCGCTGGGGTGTAAAAACGAGCAAGAACCTGGTTGGTCTGGTGTCGGTGATTATTGTTGGATTACTATTGGTTTTCTACCACTTTAGCAAGGGTGATTACACCTTATACTTTACCATTGGTATGAGTTTCACAACGTTAATCGCCTGGGGTATACTCACGACTTCTAAGCGTAAAAAAGCCATGTTCTGGGCGCATCGTCTGTACAAACTAATGATGGCAGCTGCCATTCTGTACCTGATCATATACTGAGAGACAGCGTAACGTAAGATGTAGAATTAAGACGCTCATCATAAGCCGTTTAAACTGTTGAATACGACATTTGCCCTATAGTAAGTAAACGAAGCCACGCATAGGTTTGAACCTCATTAGAAAACTTATGCGACAACTTACAACATTAGCTCTATTCCTTATCACGTTGGCCAATTCATTTGGCCAATTCGTGCCTACAAATGGCCCGATTTCCAACGGATCTTATACCTATTTATGGGCTCGAAACGACACGGCATTTGCAGCGCGATTGGAGAACCTCTGGCGTACAATAGATGGCGGTCAAACCTGGACTGTTTTGTTGAACAAAGGTTTACCCGAAAATGTTGACCCTAGAGCGATCACCGTCGCCCGAGACATTGTGTTCGTTGGCACAAATGACGATGCCCGGGTGTACACATCGAGCGATTGGGGAGAAACCTGGAATTCTGAAATTGACGGAGCAACAGCGCTATGGGTTCCTACCCATGCCACCAGCGATGGAGAACATGTTTTACTGGGTGGAACAACCTTTGAACCTCACTATTTCGATTTTGACCAGAAGAAATGGGTATCAAGTTCCTTGAGTGGCGTTACACATGCCCTACGATTTCAGGAAGACGGTTCTCTCATTGCCAATGTAGGTTCCGTTTCCAAAGGATTTACTCATATTTCGAACGACCAGGGTAAATCGTGGACCCAAATCAAGGACGAACCAAAAATTCCTTCGGTGGGAATTTCAGGCAGAACCTTCGATATCATTAAAACCGGCAACCGACTTGTTGCCATCACCAATCTAAATGGATACAATCCTTACTACAGTGACGATAATGGAGCGAGTTGGGTAGAAGCATCAGGCGCTAAAGCCTTTGGAATGTTGTATTACGGTCGAAAATTTGAAAAACTCTCGGATGGTACATTGCTGTTGAACAACGTAGGTGTGCT
>DIYD01000355.1 GCA_002428905.1 Bacteroidetes bacterium UBA6063
AAAAGATTAGTTCCGTAATCTCTTAGTTTTTTGTAATGATGTTATATTTTATTCTGGGGTAGGTTGCACAATCTTGCCCAGAAGTATACGTCGTTATAGTTTGACCAGGTTTAATTGGTAAACCCATAAACCTAGTATCACTAATTAACAACGGAAACTGGTATTGTCCTCTATGAATCTGATCAAATGTCAGAAATTTGAGTCTGTTCTGTTTTGAAACAGAGTCATTCTTCAGTCCACCATAAATGATTAGATAGCTTATTTCAGGATATTCCCAAGCATCAATGTATAGTCGCTCACTGGAATTATCAATTATGGGTTTGTTCATACTCAAGACATAACCCAATTTGGTATATGATACAAAAATGAGTGCCAGTGAAAACGTTATCCAAAGTCCGAATTTTTGTATAGGTGCATTCTTAACAACCAAGGAAAACAATATGGGTATGGCAATAATGTTATTGAGTATGAGGTATGTACTTTGAGGAGCACGAATGAACCATGGACTCGCGCCAATAACCGAATAGATTAGAAGCATGGCATGAATGATTAAAGTCCAGTACATGAAAATATCCAATCGGTCAGAGTTCAATAATCTACATACTTTTGATTTTGACAGTGTCCAAATGCCGAGTAGAATAGTATAGGATATGCCCCTCAAATCAAGAAAGTTCCAGTAAAGGAAATAGCCTATATCCCGGTTGGTCTTTAGAAGTACATTGTGGTAAGCTTTAGGTGCCTGAATGGAAGGTGCTTGTTCACGTAATACAAAAAAATAAATGATCACCAAACTAACTATTGAAATACTTACGATAGGAAGAGAGCGGCTTAAGTTCCTAATGTTAAAAGGACGAAAAATTGCAATTAAAACCAATAAGGCAATTATGTTCACTGAAAATGTGTATCTAGACCAAAGGAATACAGCACAAAGGATAGCCAAAATATAAATATACCTCCGTGAAAACTTAAGTCTATAGCGTAAGCACTGGTGTAATATGAAAAATGCACCAGCATATTCCAAGGAATAAGGTCTTACCAACATGTTGTTGTATAAAAAGTTATTAGAGAACAGGAGCACAATTGCACCTACCAAAACGACTAATAAGTTGTTGGTCAATAACTCTATAGAAGACAATAGGTGGTAAAGGCCCACTGCGAAGAAAAGGAATGAGGGTAGCTTAAGCCAGAAGATATGATTAGAGATAGTGAGCCAATAATGCAGAAAAATAGAGAAACCACCCGGATCCAAATTGTGGGTAATGTTCTGTCGAAACACTTCTCCAACTGACTTGGATTGAGCATTATGGATTTCATGTGGAGCGAAGCCTTTTGCAATCCAAAACTGGGTTGCTTCGTCATGGTTTAGGTTTTCGTGAAGGGCATTGTATGTGAAAATAAAACCTTGTGTAAGAAAAATGAACAGGTAAACCCATGTTCGGTTTGAAAACTTAATGCGATAAAATTGGCCAGCTGTCATTAATTGGGTTCTTATTCCCTGCAAAAATAACGTTGGATGGAGGTTCGGAGGTAGTCTTGCAACTTTTCTGTTTTACTTGATGGGTAGACGATAAACTTGCCAGACGGACTACGTTTGGTTTCTAAAAAGCGTTACTACTGATCGATTAATCAATTTTCCTGTATACCAATTGGTCAATTCTTGCATCGATACATGAATTAATTCGACACCCCTGTTTTCTTGGTCTTTCTGCCTATGGTTAGGTTTAAACCGGTACGGAAGTTCACCGTGCGCACGGCGTCGTGCCTGAACAATGCCACAAGGTTGTCGGATACGAAGTAATATTGAATGGGACCACCATTTAATGAAAAGCCTAAACCTGCGTTCGCAGCTGATCCATTCAGTACAGAATACGTCAATGAAATGCCTAAAACACGTGTGATTTTGGAATTCCAGCTTAGCGTAATGGCCGGATTAATGGTTGATTTATAGAAATCACCGTAGAATAGAATACCAGCGTTGTGGTTCTTTGTTAGGTTGTAATTACCGGCCAAATAAAACTGAGCATATAATCCGGTTTTAAACGATTCATTTGTCTCTGTAAGGTTAAAACGATCTTTAATGGTATCGCCAATTGCTTCCAGAGAAGCTTCAAAATCCTCGTCTGTATAATCCAGGATATTATCGATGTGTATCCCGTCGTACACATATGTCGCATTCGGATTTTCGGATACAATGTTTAGAGCATTGGTATTCCAGTTGATGCGTCCCAGGTTGTTGATGCTCGCACTCAATGTGAATCGTTCTGTAGGCTTGTATTCCGCACCAATATCCACTGCAAAACCCCGGTTTCCGCCTCCAAACACTTCATTTAATATGTCTTGCCCACTTACGTTGGGGTTGTTGTTCGAGTCATTGATGGAAAACTGACCAAATGAATTTGCAGTGTTTATACGTATGTTCGATTGTAATGTGTAATCAAAGGTTTCTTTATCGGTAGAGAACAACAATTCGCTGTCTTCGGTACTGATCACGGCAATACCATTGATTAGTCTCAAACGCGTTCCTACGGTCAATTTTTCATCGAGAAGTTGTCGACTGTATCCCACACCAAACTCTGCATATTGCATAGCGTCAATGCCAAAGGCAAAGTCAAATTTTCGGTTGAGGTTAGCCCCGCCATTGCCTTCTCCCAAAAACTTAAACAGGTCACCGGGAAACGAAACTTTAAGCGAGTTGTGAAGTGTGGAATTCACAAAGAAATAGTTCTTTTTAACCTTAAATCCGAACGATAACAAATCGGTGGACTGTGTAACTGTAAATTGGTTTCTTTTCTTTAGTTGTGCAGTAAAGTCGCTGATTACAAACACGTTATCACTTCCTTCTGTGCGGATCGCTCCGGTTAGATCTTTAATTCGGAAACCATCAAAACCAATATCCATGTAATTGGACGAAATCATAGGTAGCCCGACAAAAACCTTTGCATCCGACCGTCGCGCAGGATTGGTATAATAGCGTTGCGGAACGGTTTTCATGTTGTACAACGTCAGGTTGTTTTGAGCTTCTGCCCCAAATACAGTCAATAGAGCAAACAATAGAATTAGAATCTTTTTCATTTTACTCTACATCCACTTTAATTGAAGCCTTTGCCTGCATACCCAGTTTAAATCCGATTCCGTAATCTGCATAGAACCTAACTTCAGGTTGATTACCATTCTGCTTTAAGGTATTAAGCTTGGCGGTGATCAACCCTTTTGTCGCCGTCTTGATAATATCGAACTGTTCACGGGTCATGGTGATATCCAATGGATAATCGTTCGAATTGGTTACCCGCCCATTACCATCAACAGAAGCGCTACGCAGTAACATTTGCCCTTCCTGGAACAACGAGTCCAATGTATTTCCAGAGCTGTCCTGGAAGTATAATTGAAGATCTACATCCACAGGGAATTCATTCCGAATAAACATACGAACCAATATTTCCTCCAATTGATCAATATCTTCAAGATCATTAAGATCTTTAGTCATATCGGAAATATCTGTCTCTTGAGTCAGTTCAAAACCATCCGCCCTTCCTGCCAACGGCACATCAATATCTACCGATATTTTGAACTCACTGTTGTAGGTGATGAAATTTCTCGAAGTGGTGCCCACCGGATTTACCTCGGCGCCAAACCCGTAAATAAGGTGTTGCGGTATATTGCTTATCATATCGGCAACATTGCTGTTGGTGCGGTTTAATTCAAAGGAGTCCACCAGTGTTTCACCAATTTGTTGTCTATTGGGTGTAGGGATTACCAGTGGGTCTGGAAATCCAGTTGCAGATAGCTTGCCTGCAGATCTCGATATCGTCGTAATTTCACTGATTTGTGCGGCAATTGGTATTCCATAAGAATTGGACATATAGAACTTCAATCTGGGATCCGCAATTCTGAAATTGATGTTTTGCAGATTTGAATCTACACCTCTAAACAGATCAAGCTCGATAGAATCCAAATCGGAAGGTGATATAACTTTATTTCCTATAAATCCGTACAAAACGTCATACTCGTTGTACAGGAAGTCTGTATTAAAGCTAAACATATCCGATGTGGTAATGGGGTTACCACCCGATTGGTTAATCGTGATTTTAAAGTTCGCCGGTAATTGACTGTACAACTTATTCCCACTTTTGGTAAGATCAAAGAAGGCATTTTTTAAGTCTCGTGTAATGTTTTTCGAGGTATTTGAAGATCCACTGTATGGCAGACTGCTATTGATCACAAACGGTTGACCGTTTTCCTGGATTACGTTCGGTAGACTTATTTCAATGTCTACATCGTGTTGAAGATCGTGACTAAGAGTAGTACTGACAGCACATGCATTCATGGTTAAACTGTCTATTTCCATATTGTCTGGTCCGAAATTAAATATCGTGCTAAACTCAACCGTGGTAGAACCTGTGTTGTTAAACTGGTCGACATGAAATTGAAGCAAACCAAATTGACCGTTGAAGTTTTGAGTAGGAATTCCCGCAATTTGCTTGGCCTTTAAACTAGCGAGGTCTCCCCGATAAACCACGTGAATGAGATTTTCATCATCTACTTCAATAAAAGCACTTGAAGCACGGTCAAGGAAATCACTAATGGTGAGTCTCGTATCGATTAATGGCGCCGCTATTGTTGGGTCCCATTGCACCTTATTAACCGATTCCAGTTTATCCAAACTTTCATCCAGATTACAGGAAAAGAAAAGCATTACGGCAGCAAAGCCGAAGAGGAGTAGCCGTTTTTTATTCATTTAAACAACGTTTACATCAAATGTACAACATCTTCCTGCGTGTACTACAAGAAAATGAATAAGCTTGAGAAGTCTGAGAATTAAGCGTGTACAGCGTGCTGTTTAGCAGCAAGGTAACGTTCGGCGTCCAATGCAGCCATACATCCTGAACCAGCTGCTGTAACGGCCTGACGGTAAATCTTGTCTTGCGCATCACCACAAGCAAATACACCTTCAATATTGGTTTTGGCAGACCCAGGAATTGTTTTAATGTATCCTTGCTCGTCCATATCGAGGTATTCTTTAAAGATGTCTGTATTTGGTTTGTGCCCAATGGCCACGAAGAAACCTTTAACATCTATTTCGCGTTTTTCACCGGTTTTATTGTTGTGAATCCGTACACCTTCTACCTCAGTTTCTCCCAGAATTTCATCGGTTTCAGAATTCCAAAGAATTTCGATGTTTGGTGTATTTTCCACACGGTGTTGCATGGCCTTAGAAGCACGCATTTCATCGCGTCGAACAATCATATAAACCTTGTTACAGATTTTGGATAAGTAGCTGGCTTCTTCGGCGGCTGTATCTCCACCACCTACAATCGCAACATCTAATCCTCTGTAGAAGAATCCGTCACACACAGCACACGCAGAAACACCACTACCATTTAAACGCGTTTCACTTTCAATGCCAAGCCATTTCGCTGAAGCCCCTGTAGAGATCAACACGGTCTCGGCTAAAATCTCTTTCTCGCCATCAACCCAAACGCGGTGAGGAGCGCCTTTCGAGAAGTCCACTTTAGTGATCATCCCAAAGCGAACGTCTGTACCTAGTCGAACGGCTTGTTTCTTGAAATTGTCCATCATTTCAGGACCCATAATACCGTCAGGGTATCCTGGGTAGTTCTCTACATCTGTTGTGATGGTTAACTGACCCCCTGGTTGCATGCCTTCATACAAAACAGGTCGCATGTCTGCACGCGCAGCATAAATGGCTGCTGTATAACCCGCTGGTCCGCTACCAATAATCAAACACTCTACTTTTTCTACGTTATCTGACATGTTCAAGATTTTTTTGCAATTATACAATATAGGTCTACAAAAGTTTGGCAAAGTGGACAAACTGTCGAAGTAATTTTAATCATTTATTTTTACCAGTAAATAGATAAAAATGATAGCACAAACACCTGAGACTCCTTACTACGTCGTATTGTTTACCACAATCCGGACAAACATAGACGAAGGTTATGCGGAAATGGCTGATAAGCTGGAAGAACTAGCCAAAGAACAGCCGGGCTATCTGGGCATAGAATCCGCTCGAGATGGTGTGGGTATCACCGCTTCGTACTGGACAGATTTAGAGTCTATCAAGCAATGGAAGAACCAGGTAGATCATACGGTAGCTCGGGAATTAGGAAGAGAGAAATGGTACCAGGAATATAAGACTAGAATAGCTCGTGTTGAACGCGATTATGGATTCAAACGATAAGCCGATTTAAAACAACAACTCATTCAAAAGATTTATATGCAATCAAGACACAAACTTTGCAACTACTCCGATTTAGAAGTTAAAAAACCAACACATTTTCAGGTAAACGGACTGGATTTGGTGGCTGTTCGATACGACGATACGTTATCCGTTTTATACGGTAGGTGTTTGCACCGCGGCGCTTTAATGTCGGATGGTCATATCGATGGAGAGAACCTTATTTGCGGATTACATGGTTGGGATTACCGTTACGATACCGGAGTCAGTGCCTATAATAATGCAGAGGTACTTCATAAATTCAGCACACTTATAGAGGACGGTATTGTCTATGTAGACAAGGACGAGATAAACGCCTATTTGGTTGAACACCCGCAACCGTTTAATCGAGACCAATATCAGGGGCAATACGCAGATACGCATCCCGAATCTACAGAACCCTATACCAGCTACATTCAGCAGTTGGCTCGAAATGGTCTAAAGCGCTTCGGACATCATGGTCCTTCCGCTTCTATGGGTGTTGACCGGAATACCTTACCCAAATGGGAAAATATCCAGTTCTTGCCCGCCCAATTATCGAGAAGACCTTTGCTCGATGATGCAGAAGTAAAAACACAGGTTGTTATTGGCCCCAGAGCTGCTAAACCGCTCTTGCTTCAGTTGCCTCTATTTGTTTCTGATATGAGTTTTGGGGCATTATCGCGAGAAGCTAAAATTGCACTTTCGAAAGGTGCAAATAATGCGGGCACTGGTATTTGCAGTGGAGAAGGAGGCATGCTTCCAGAAGAACAACAAAACAACGATCGCTACTTTTACGAGTTGGCTTCAGGCAAATTTGGATTTACCTGGGATAAAGTTCAAAAAGCTCAGGCTTTTCACTTTAAAGGTGGACAGGGAGCCAAGACCGGCACTGGCGGACATCTACCCGGTAATAAAGTGACGAGGGAGATTGCAGAAGTTCGGGGTTTGCAACAAGGTGAAGCGGCTATTTCACCAGCCACTTTCCCGGATATGTTTGGCGTTGAAGACTTTAGAACATTAGCAGAACAGGTGCGCGAACAAACCGGAGGCATTCCGGTTGGATTTAAGATTGCCGCAAGCCATATTGAAGCCGATATCGATTTCGCTTTAGACGTAGGCGTGGACTATATCATCCTGGATGGTCGTGGCGGTGGAACCGGGTCGGCGCCGACGATATTGCGTGATAACATAAACGTGCCGACGATACCTGCATTGGCAAGAGCTCGTAAACATCTGGATAAACTAGGTGTAAACGATGTAAGTCTTGTTATTACAGGTGGTTTACGTGTTCCTGAAGACTTTGCCAAGGCACTAATGATGGGTGCCGATGCAGTGGCTGTTTCTAACTCTGCCTTACAAGCCATTGGTTGTTTAGGTATGCGTGCATGTGGTTCAAACAATTGTCCGGTTGGAATTGCTACCCAAAAGGAGCATTTAAGGCAACGATTGATTATTGAGTCCTCTGCGGCACAGTTAACCAACTTCCTAACAGCCTCAAATGACTTGATTAAGGTTGTTGCACGGTCGTGTGGTTATGATGATATTTCGGCTTTTAACCCAGGTGATTTGAGTACATTCGATCACGACATGCATCGATTAACCGGGATACGATATGCCGGAATTAACCCTTAGATAATCAGTTATGAAGTTTAATCTTGAAGAGGCGATAGATTCTTTACGTCGTACACCGGAGGTGTTAACATCTTTATTAGAGGGCAGACCTGATATATGGGTGGCTATAAATGAAGGTGGTGAAACCTGGTCGTCATTTGACGTGGTTGGCCATTTGGTACATGGCGAATTGACGGATTGGATACCCCGATTACACCTTGTGCTCGAGAATAACATGAGCACATTCGAACCGTTTGATCGATTTGCCCAATTTGAATCGAGCAAAGGGAAGACTTTACGTGATTTGTTGCATCAGTTTACGGTGCTGCGCGAAACCAACCTCGATCAGTTGGAACAGTTAAATCTTCAGGAACACCAATACGATCTTGAAGCTGTGCATCCAGAATTGGGTAAGGTAAGCCTTCGGAACCTGTTAGCCACCTGGGTAGTTCATGATTTGAGCCATATCGCTCAGATTAGTCGGGTTATGGCAAAATATTACCAAGAAGATGTTGGTGTATGGAAGAATTATTTGGGAATACTCAAGAGGTAATCCAACTCACTCCAATGTCATAACTACTGCTGCGAGGCCCGTCTATCCGATTTAGAAGGCATTTTGTCCGATATTTGTTGAACTTGACACAGCATTAATGATCAAAAGATTTACAATATTTTCGGCATTAATCTTACTAACCACCTTCATTCAAGCACAACACCTCGTTACGAAAACAAGTCGTATCGCCAGTCATTTGCAAGAAAACAATTCGGTAATGGCAAGCGATGTGGCGGATATCCGCATTACGGATGACTACTTTGATAAAGGAAACAACCTCAACTACGTTTATGTGCAGCAGATGCATAAAGGCTTGCCTGTTTTTAATGGGTTGGCGATGGCCGCTTTTCGGGAAGACAACATCGTTCATTCCTCCAATAGTTTGGTGACGAAGCTCTCAAAACGAAGCATTATTGATGGAGAAAAGCTTACTGCAACGAATGCCTTTGAATTGGTTTATACCAATGTACAGTTGGGACAAGATGTGAAGTCTTTTGGTAATGCCATTAAAAATGGAAACGTTTGGGAGATAAACGACGATCAGCTTTCAGATTATCCGGTTAACATAGAGCTAGGTTACCTGTTTAAAGATAATACTCTGCACAAATCATGGTTTGTTCAGTATGTTACGAAAAGTCAGGATCATGCCTGGTATGTTTACGTAGACGCCTCCACGGGCGCAATACTATCGAAGCACGACCTGGTGTTGACCTGTTCGTTTGAGCATCATGGAGAAGCGTGCGACCATCCGGTGTTATACCCTGAAACACAGCGCGTCCAGCGCAGTCAGAAGACACAGGCAAGTGCTAGTTATGAAGTATTTGACTTCCCGATAGAAAGCCCAAATCATGGCGATCGCACCATTGTAGAAGACCCGCACGATACAACGGCTTCACCTTTCGGGTGGCACGATATAGACGGTCAGGAGGGCGCAGATTTTACAACAACACGCGGAAACAATGCCCGTGCGCGCGACGACCGTGATCAGAATAACACCGGAGGTGTATTGGCAAATGGAGGAGCATCCTTAGAGTTTACAGCACCCTTCGACAAGAACCAATCGGCAGAGAACTTCCTCGACGCAGCAATTATCAATTTGTTTTATTGGAACAACCTAATGCACGATGTATGGTATCATTACGGTTTTGATGAGGCGGCTGGGAATTTTCAAGAGAATAATTATAATAAAGGAGGTGTAGGGTCAGACTTTGTTAATGCAGATGCGCAGGATGGCAGTGGAACAAACAATGCCAACTTCCTCACCTTACCCGAAGGGCAAAACCCACGAATGCAGATGTTCTTATGGCGTCGCGCTACCAACGGGTCCGGATATTTTCAGGTAAACAGTCCGCAAAGTATAGCAGGGAAATACACTGCTTTGCCATCGGCTTTCGGACCTCGGTTAAACACAACGCCAATCACGGGGAAGCTCGTAATGGTTAATGACGGATCTGCCAATAGCTCTTCAGGTTGTAACACGCTAACCAATGGCTCTGAAGTCAATGGAAACATCGCAGTTATAGATCGTGGTGGTTGCACGTTTGTACAAAAGGTAGCCAATGCTCAAACCGCTGGCGCAAGGGCAGTTATCATGGTGAACAATGTTGGAGGCAACCCAATAAATATGGGTGGTACCGGTGGAGGAATCACCATTCCACAACTCATGATTCGATTAGACAACGGTACTACAATTAAGAACCAACTGGCGAATGGAGATGTTGAAGTATCACTTTACGATTCAAATTCGGGTGGGGGCACGTTCTTCTTCGATAGCGATTTTGATAATGGCATCATTGCGCATGAATATACGCACGGTATCAGCACACGATTAACCGGTGGGCCTGCCAACTCGGCCTGTCTGCGCAATACAGAACAAATGGGCGAGGGCTGGTCAGACTTTTTATCGCTGGTGATGACACATGAACCTGGTGATGAAGGAAGTGACAAGCGCGGTATCGGTACTTATGTGCGCAATCAACCTACAGATGGCGGAGGAATTCGTCCGTATCCATATTCTACAAGTATGGCCATTACTCCGGTTACATACGATTACATCAAACAAAATGCGTTTACCGTACCTCATGGTGTCGGAAGTGTTTGGTGCACGATGCTTTGGGATCTGTATTGGGCGTTTATTGATGAATATGGTTATGACCCGGATATTTACCGGGGAACCGGGGGAAATAACATGGCAATGCATTTGGTGATGGACGGTTTGAAGTTACAACCTTGTGGTCCTGGATTTGTAGATGGACGAGACGCTATATTGAAAGCAGATGAGTTGCGTTATGGTAAAAAGAATGAAGCGCTTATCTGGAAAGCATTTGCACGCCGTGGACTGGGATACAGCGCGGATCAGGGAAGCGCGAATAGTAAATCAGATGGTATTCAGGCGTTTGATCTTCCTCCATGGTTGGGTAAAGTAATTATTGATAAGACAACCAAAGACGCTGTGCGTTCGGGCGATACCTTGACGTACACCATTAAGGTGAAGAATATAGGCTCTGTAGAATTGGAAAATGTTACGGTGTCTGATAGTTTGGGCAACTCGGGTAGATACTTAAACGAGAATAACCCATGTGGTATTGGCTTTGACCAGGCGAACAATAGATTCACGTATACCATTGCTTCGATGCAACCGGGCGATTCCGTTGAATGTGAATACTCGGTGGTGATTGATACCAATGCCGGAGGGGTGTTGAAATGGTTCGACAATGTGGAAACCGATACCTTTGGCTGGAGTGGCATTAGCGATGTGGGCGCCAGTGCGTGGAGAAGAAGTACAACCATTGCCAATAGTGGAGCCAACAGTTGGTTTATCCATAATTCCTCTCAGGAATCCGATTACCGACTGGAGAATACCCTTGATTTGAGTGCGTTAGAGAAGCCAGTATTCTCTTTCTACCATTTATATAATACCGAAGCCGATTGGGATGGAGCAGTGGTTGAGTTGTTTGATGGAAACGATTGGGTAGACCTTGAGAATCAATTTATTCAGGGCGGGTACAACGCAACAATTGAAACGAACCCAGCCAGTAGAATCAGTAACCGCAGGGCGTTCTCGGGTAACTCACGTGAATTTGTTCAGTCGGTTATCGATTTATCTCCATACAAAGGGGAAGAAGTGCAAATACGTTTCCGATTTGTATCGGATGGAGCGGCCGGAGGAATAGGTTGGTACATTGATGATATCGCATTGTGGGACGATTTCGGAGTGATCGAAAACCGCCTATCGGGTAGCGCTAAGGACTTTACGCCTTTACCGGTTTCCGTGGTACGTGTGATTACCAAACCAGAGCCAATTATTGTTCCCATTGACACTACAGATCCGGGTGATACAATTACACTACCTGCTTATGTTAAAGGTCTGTTCATTTTCCCTAATCCAGCCAACGAAGAAGTGCATATTGATTTCCATTCGGATGTAAAACGCACGTTGGATCTGGGTTTATTCGACACCAAAGGAAAAGACATCTGGTTCGGAGAGGTTAAAACAGACGAACGCACCACGATAGATATAAGTCATTTAGCATCAGGAATTTACCTGCTTCGAATTGAAGATGGTGATGAGGTTGAAGTGGTCAAAATCATGAAGTACTAACTTTTTTTCGAGCGTGTGTCCTAATCTCATAACCGCATTCGTCTTAGAAGAAACGTTAACAGAATAAAATTAAAACAATGAAAGAGTTTCTATTATTATTTCGAGGTGGAGAAGGCGATGAATTAAGAAAATCACCAGAGGCCTGGCAAAAGCACATGGAAATCTGGGGAAAATGGATGGGCGAGTTAAGTGAGCAAGGTAAAATGCTCGGTGCACAACCCCTTGAGCGCACAGGCCACGTAATTAACGGAACGCAAAAGATTGTAACCGATGGTCCGTTCATGGAAGGTAAGGAGATGGTTGGTGGCTACCTTATGTGCAAGGCGGAGAACTACGACGAGGCATTAGCTATTGCCAGGGAGTGTCCCATTTTAGAATTCGATAATGGCATTGTGGAAGTACGCGAAGTTGCCAGTTTGAATATGTAAAATGGTTTCGGTTACCACAAAGATTGTGATAAAGCAACCCATTGACGTGGTTAGTGGGTTTGCTTCTAATCCAGAAAATGCCACAAAGTGGTACACGAATATTAAATCGGTAGAAC
>DIYD01000122.1 GCA_002428905.1 Bacteroidetes bacterium UBA6063
CAGGTTTTATTGGTTTTGGCCAACGCCGAATTCCATTGACTTATGTTCTCAGCCAGGCGTTTGAAATCCATAGGATAATACAACCAACCGTCAGCATGTTGTGCGATCCAATCTATTGATTGTCCGGAATGTCCTGTGACCAACATAGGCGTATGGTGTTCATATTTAGGCAACAGGTCAATCCCTCCTTGCAACTCCCCGTAGTACTTCGATGCATAAACCGGGTAGTCCTTTTGAAGCGCTTTAATGTAGTAAAAACTGTCTCTGAAAAGCTCCGATTTCGCCTCTAGTCCTTGGTTAAATGCGGGGTATTCCTTTGGCCGATCTCCAGAGGCAACACCCATAATCAATCGCTCATTCGAAAGTACCTGCAGACTGTTTACTGACTTTGCCACATGAACCGGATGGCGCAAGGGTAAAATGATACTTGCAGATCCCAGCGCAATGTCACTGGTGTGATTCATAATGTGGGTCATATACACCCATGGATCGAATAACTGGCCGGCATCTCCAAACGAAGGATCATTGAATGGCACATCACGAAACCACAGTGCAGTAAAACCGAGTTCTTCCACCCGTTTTGCCAATTCTTCCTGATGCTTCATTTGGGCAATAGAACCCGGATAGGCTTCCAGTGGGAACACTAGCCCCAGGGTAAGCTGGCCTTTCTTTGCTACCTTATGCAAGCTTTTCATTGTTCAGCAAGATTTCTGTAGTTGTAATTAGTGCTTCGATTTTACCTTGATCATATGCATCTGGATGGGCCTGACCATAGTCACCGGCGTCATTGTCAAAGTATAAACCAGAAGGTTTTTCAACTGCATCAGCCACTGCCAATTCGAATAGGATATTCGCACCCTTTGTGGCAGGTGACCAGTGCTGACCAAATGCTTCGGCCACCATTTTTGTATTGAGCAAAGAGCCGGGGTTAACAGCCACTGCACGCACAGGTGTACCTCCAAGCTGTTTTACGAGGTGATGAGTCCACATGGTCAGGGCCAATTTGCTTTGCCCATAGGCCTGTCTTGCATCCAATTTTATCTCGCCCTTTAGCGCTTGTAGGGAGACTGTGTCCTGTGCAGCAGAACTTAAGTTAATTATGCGCCCATCAGGTGCATTGGAAATAGCAGGTAACACTTCATTCGTAAGAACAAAAGGAGCCAGAAAGTTGACAACAAAGCGCATGTCTAATCCATTTGCCGTAATTGGGTTAGGCGTTGCAAAAACCCCTGCATTGTTGATCAAAACATCAATCGTTGAAAACTGGTGCGATACTTCTTTCCCCATCCTCTTCACCGCATTCAGGTCCGAAAAATCCGATACGTAACCTGAAACCTTTGCGTTTGAAAATTCCAGCTTGAGCTCATGTATTACTCGGTCTAGTTTGTTCGCACTCCTACCATGAAGCACAACATGATGCCCCGCTTCTACCAACCTGTGTGCGGTCAGTTTCCCAATTCCATCGGTGGAACCTGTAATAAGTACTGTTTTCATATCCTCTTGTTGTTTATACTGTTACTACCACTTTGCCCAGTGTGCGACCAGTCTCAAGATGTTCATGTGCCCTTGGCATTTCTTCAAATGCGTAAATCTGTGAAACATGGGGTTTTACTTTTCCAGATGCAAGTAGGTCCGCGAGTGTATTCATGTCCTCCCCGTTTGATGTCACCATAATCTGCTTTACGGTAACATCTTTGGCTCGTGCCGCAGCTAGTATCTCATCTGAAAAATGAGGTGTGGGCAATGAAATGATGGTGGAACCTGGTTTTACTACGTTGATGGAGTTTAAGAGTGTCTCTCCGTTGAACATATCCAGAACAAAATCCATATTACGGAGCTCTTGTTCAAAACGTTGAGCGCGGTAGTCAATATGTTCATCAGCGCCAAGGTCAAGAACAAAGTTTCGATTCTGAGCGGAGCTTGTGGTACAAACATATGCACCCATTGCCTTAGCAATTTGGATGGCAAAATGACCTACGCCTCCGGAACCTGCGTGTATCAAAATCCGATGCCCTTTTTCAACTCTTCCTTCCAACGCCTGAAGTGCGGTCAATGCAGCGAGTGTAGACGCCGCAGCTGCCGTGAACGAGATTCCTTCCGGTATTTTGGCAAGGTGATCGGCTGAAGCCGACACAAATTCAGCATACGCATTTCCGGCACCTGGGAAGTTTATCATCCCAAAAACCCGATCACCCTCGATAAAATGAGTTACACCTGCACCAACTTTTTGAACCGTTCCGGCAACATCCCAACCCAGAATAGCAGGCCGCTGATCGCCGTAGATCAGAGACAATATCTCTTCATTGGCTCTTACCTTATAGTCAACCGGGTTTACGCTTAATGCGTGCGTTTTAATCAAGACTTCATTAAACGCTGGTTCGGGTCGATTCCGTTGTGAAATTATGAGGTTATCAGTACCGCCTGTATGATCAAGAATAATGGATTTCATTGCAATGATTTATACTATATTTTTTATAGCTGCAAAACTATTTATAGTTAATTACCTTTGCAATAACGGTCAAAAAGGATAGTACCTCATGGAAACAAAAACACCCCCTTCTTTTTCGTTCAATGGTAAAACATACCCGTGTTGTGCAAGTCTAACCATGGGAGTAATCGGCGGAAAGTGGAAGGTTGTTATTCTATATCATTTGATGGAGGGCACATTGCGATACAGCGAATTACGGAAGTGTATGCCAACGGTTACCGAACGAACGCTTAGTCTGCAACTTCAGGCCCTGGAAAAAGACGGGTTAATCCTTCGGAAAGTATATCATAAGAAGCCCCCGTTAAAGGTAGAATATTCGTTGACCGATTTCGGGCAGACCTTGGTTCCGATTATACAGGCTATTGCCAATTGGGGCGACGCGGTTGTTGAGCATAAGGCTTCGTAGCCTTTCATTCCATTAAGTCAGACTCACAGCGGTGCGGAAATGCCAATTGTTCCTCCATAAGACCACTGGTTTTTACCCCAGAAGTCCCTTTTCGCAAAAGATTGTCCAAGCAGTCCTTCAAATACCAGGAATAGTTTAGGTTTTAGTTCAAATTCATACCCCAGGCTATATCGTATCACACCGAGTCTTCGACCATCATACGCAAGGTTAAACCCATCCGGCTCGGAGTTAAACATTGGGTAGCCATAGAACCGCAATCCGGGTTGAACATAAGCCGTGAGGTTATGTCGGTCGTACCGTGTTCTATATCCAATTCCAATGATTAATTCCGATATAGTTGTCTTACCTGTAAAAGACAACAAGGTATCAATAGGATATTCCACGTTCATATTGGCATTTATAACATCGTAGTTGATCCTAAATACGAAGTTTGAAATATCCCTGTACTCAATTGAGGTTTGTGTTATTAATCCGCCTGAAAGTTCAGTGGTTCCCTGAGCCACATACCCCAATTGCAGCGTAGGCATAAAGGTTCTACTTGTGCTATCCTCCTGCTGTCCGAACGTTGTATTTGCCAGGGCAAATACCGAAGCCAGTGCGAGCAGTATTTTATTTAATCTTAGTCTTATGAATAAAGTAGTCATTCAGAGAAAATTAAGGAGTTTGACCCTATTTATTTGCTGGTAAAAGTACGTATACTCTTCTGGAAGTAAAGTTTCAACAAGAACTTTTATCGGCATCAATCACGAACACCCGGTATTTAGATTGGATTAGTAACGGAGCCATGAAACATTCCCGTTCAACGTTTTGTCCACCATCTTTATTTGAATATTGAGGCAAAAAACAAACCGGCATATCTACCTTTTTGGCTGGTCCCATTCTTACAATTTGACCGGAAAAAATGCGACAGAACCGCCAGAACTCGCGTTATTTGTATAACAGCTGGTGAGACGATATATTCAACTTCTCTTCATTCTATGTACCGGGTTCGCTGTTTCGGGTAAAACCGTTAAACAGGTACTTGGTGATGCCTATTTGTGCTCAACGGACTCATGTGCGTATCGCAATTTTGAATTGGCCTTCAACCAAATAGAGAACGATACACATGCCGCACTTTACGACTATTTCAAGTTCTTCTACGCCATAAAGGTGGACCAACTCGATAGTGCTGATATTTTTTACGCAACGAGTCAGCCTCAAATGGCCCGGTTAAAAAACTGGTATTTGTATTTCAATAGCTTGGACGCCAAAGTCAACACATTGCACGACCGGGGAATGTATGACGAAGCCGTCCTGGTTTTAAAAGAAGGAATTAAAACGGCCGAAGCGCACAACGAAGAAATAGAGAAAGTCCTCCTACAAATCAGATTGTCTTATACCTACCACGACATGGGTTTGTATGAAAATGGCATAGTCTATGGGAAAAGAGCCAAAAAGTACCTGGACACGACACAACATACCAGCCAGTTAATCAATGCCATTAATGCAATTGCCATTTGTTTCGACGATTGGGGAAAGCCAGATAGCGCACTCCACTACCACTACCTAAATGTTGAAATAGGACTGGAAAAAACCAGTCAATGGGGAGCAAGCTCTACATACAACAACATAGGAAACACCTATTTAAAATTAAACAACTACGATTCGGCAGAGAAGTATTTAAAAATATCCCTTGCAGTAGCAAAAAAAGCCGAGAATGTAAACCAACTGGCAACGGTGCTCAACAACCTGGGTATGATATCCATGAAAAAAGAAAACATGGAACAAGCTAAGTTTTATCTGGATAGCGCACTGTATTATGCAGAACTGGATGAATTTGCTCCACTGGAAAAAAGACGCGATGTGTACCTCAGTCTGACGGACTTCTTCGAAAAAATGGGGAATATG
>DIYD01000357.1 GCA_002428905.1 Bacteroidetes bacterium UBA6063
TGTCGCCCACTGTACCACCCAGCTCTGTGATTACCACGTCATATTCACCCGATTCACCCAACAACAGCATGCGTCGTTTAATTTCGTCTGTAATATGTGGGATAACCTGCACGGTTTTGCCTAAGTATTGGCCCGCGCGCTCATTATCGATTACGGTTTGATAAATGCGGCCTGTAGTGACGTTATTTGCTTGCGAAGTCGGGATGTTTAAGAAGCGTTCGTAATGTCCTAAATCCAAATCCGTCTCAGCACCGTCGTTGGTTACATAACACTCTCCGTGTTCATACGGGTTCATTGTACCCGGGTCAACGTTGATGTATGGATCGAACTTCTGAATTGTTGTGGAATACCCTCTGGCCTGAAGTAATTTAGCCAGTGAAGCGGCGATGATTCCTTTTCCTAAAGATGATGTTACGCCTCCCGTAACAAACACGTATTTAGCTTTTTTCATTTCGACTTATTTAGGGTAAACCAACAGTTAAGCTTACGCTTGTGTACGGGATACAAAGGTACGGAAGACCGTGCCGATTCGATGCAAATTTCTATTTGCTTTTCAAGATATTTTCAACATTGATCAAATCCTCCTGTGTATCAACACCTACAGCATCATTCACCGTTAAAATAGCCGAAACAACGTAGTGGTTTTGTAACCAGCGAAGCTGTTCAAGCTTCTCTGCTTCTTCCAGGGGCGATGGTGGAACGGTCTTAAGAGACATTAACACATCGATGGAAAAACCATAGGTACCAATATGTTTGTAATAGGTGGTCTCTTCAAGAGGGTTCTCCACGTCATCACGCAAGTAAGGAATCGGTAATCGGCTGAAATACAGTGCATCCGCTATATCTTCTTCAAATTCAGTGACCACGGCTTTAACTACATTCGGACTGTTCAATTCTTCGAGCGAATCCATTTCCTTCACCAAAGTTGCGATATCGGTTTCATCGTCTTCAAACACATCAATCAGCTTATTGATATCACCCGGATTGATCAACGGTTCATCTCCCTGCACATTGATCACAGCTTCATATTCTTCACCTGCGTCCATAAGTCGTTCTACGGCTTCAATGATGCGCTCGGTACCGTTTGCATGCGAGGACGAAGTCATACATACATTGCCATCAAATTCCTGCACATGATCAAAAATTCTACGATCATCGGTCGCCACAATAACATCGGTTGCATTGCTTTTCTGGCATTGCTCATATACCCGTTGAATCATAGATTTCCCTGCGATCATTTCAAGCGGCTTACCCGGAAAACGTTCAGATGCATAACGCGCCGGAATTACAATTAAACTTTGCATTGTATTATGAATTAGATGTTTCTTCTTTTGCTGGTATAACCAGCGATAAAATGATGCTTACAGATAAGATGATACCAATCACCAACAGTGATTTTATATTATCGATTCCAAGTGTATCAACAATGAAGTGGTGGAATAGCATTTTACAACCAATAAACATCAATAACACACCCAGGCCATACTTAAGGAATCGGAACAAATGAACGACGTTCGACAGTAAAAAGAACATCGACCGAAGGCCCATTATGGCAAATATGTTGGAGAAGAAAACGATGTATGGATCTTTGGTCACCACAAAGATGGCGGGTACCGAATCTACCGCAAAAATCAGATCGGAAAACTCGATCACCAGCAGCACAATGAACAGCGGCGTCACCCATAAACGCTTGTCTTTTCGTATGAAAAAATTCTGCCCTACATAACGCGGAAAAACCGGAAGTAACCTTGAAGCCAGCTTTACCACAGGGTGGTTCTTTTCATCAATTTTTTCATCGCCTTTCTGAAAGAGTATGCGCAATCCACTATAAATCAGAAATGCTCCAAAACCATACAGCACCCAGTTGAAACGTTGAATAACCGCTGCACCAAGAAAGATAAAGATGAAACGCATAACCAACGCTCCTAGTATCCCCCAAAACAATACGCGTTTATAATACCGCTCACGAACACCGAATGCGCTGAATATCAACAACATTACGAAGATATTATCGACACTTAAAGCGTACTCAATGAAATAACCCGTTATAAACTCAATCGAGAGGTTGTTTCGGTAGTCTTTCGACAACTCCTCGAACGATTTTCCTTCAATTTCAATAGGATGTTCGTACTTGTCGATGATGTACGAGAGTTGTTTGGTATCGGTATAACCATGAATCAGGTCGCCATGGGTTTTGAGTAGAAAAAAGAAACCAATGGCGCAAGCCACCCAAATACTCGACCAGATTAACGATTCACGAAACGTTACGACCTTGTTTTCTTTGGAAAAAACACCAAGATCAAGCAGTAGGACGAACAAGATAAACACCAAAAAGATGGAGAAGAAAATCAGTTCGTTTGCGTACAGTGCTAAAAACATGGTATGAACTACGTCGTTAAATCGGCCGCAAAAATACCACTTGTTTAGTCGTAGATAAAAGTTATTCTTATGATCTTGATTAGGCGGGGCTTTATATCTTTAGACGGCCTTAAACTCCGTGCTCCTGTTTATATCCTAACCTGGGTGAAACATACACTGTAAACAACGTGTAGTTCGATGATCGTGGTTAACTCCCTTATAAACGATAACGAAAGCCAAGCTGATAACTGAATGGTTCTATGCCAACTTCCGTTAAACCTGGTGAAATACCTGGATTATATCGCACAAATACGGAACTGGTTCGAGCGTATACAGGCGATCGAAACCCTTCTAGCTCGATAAATGGGCTAACGTAGTACCGATAGCCGTTGCCACTCAAATTGGCATACGTAGCTTCAAGCCCGGTATTGGTAAGCAGCCAACTTTTTGGTCGTTGATACAAACTAAGTGTAGACCACCGGGTGCCTCCATTGCCATAAAAGGGTATCGCCAGAAACGTGTTTCTCGATTGCAACTGGGCATACACATTTTCGTTCTGACTTACGCCTCCCAAAAGTCTTACTTTACTCACAAACCGAGAACTACCATACACAGAAAAATCAAATCCCAAGGCGGCATAAACGGACTGTGTATCGGACAAATTCCAGTATCCCAGTTCTAATAGAGGTATAACGCTTTTTACATCGTGGTTGTCATCAACTGGTCCGCCGCCTGTACCACCACAAAACGGAAAGCAGTGACCACACTGCGAAGACTCCATGTTTTCCATACAACAGTCCATTTCTCTGGTTATGTTAGCCAGACAATCATTCCGATTAATCAAATCGGTATAGAGATATTCTGAGTTCTGGAGTTTGTCCTCGCGTTTTTTAAATAGTTTATTCAGGAATCGCTGCCACGCCGAATTGCGTTTTCTTCTGCGCCATTTGCGCTTACTCGGTGTGCTTCTCCATTCTATTTTTTGCATGTAACAACTGGCATAGTATGTTGTATTCAAATCCACATAGGTTCGATGTACGCGAACCTTGGTCGAATATGCATGGTACCATCGTCGTTTGGCCTGTAAATGGTTCATCAAGAATCGATCAACCTGTAAACATTTGTCTGAAACACTCTCACGAAATGCTGCGTATTTATTCGGAGTTAATCCACAATTCGTATCACAATCGGTTGTATCAATCACGAAGACTCCAAAATCTTCATAATCCTGTGCTGGTATTAAGGCGTAGTAATCGCTATGATATCGGTTATATTCCGTTGGTTTGCTCTTCCGCCATCGAACTGGTTGTACTACAGGTTTCGAAGTTGATGGGTCAACATGGGCCGAGTAATAGGCTTTTGTAGGTCGGTAAAAGGTTTCCACCATCATGTGCGGCATACGCCTGTGTTTTACGTTTCTGATCAAGCTTCGATGCATAAGTGTGTCTGCCGGCTTAAAACAATATTGATCCGGTGTGTCCATTGCCACCATTGGAAGCTCCTGAACCTGATGATAAAAAATCACCTCTACCCTTCGATACCTGGGGTGATCGCCTGCGTTCTTTTCTCCTTTGGTCGTAATGGTTATTTTAGGCTTGGTGGTAAACTTGTGCTCACACCATTTCGCAACTTCTTTGGCACGTTTGCGCCCTAGAGCAATATTGGATTCTTTACTCCCTGTCGAGTCTGTCATTCCAACAAAATGAACAGAATCGAGATCATTGAGGTACACAAGTTCCGAAAGTCGGTGAATCTTTTTCATTTGGCGTTTAGGAACCACAGACTTTCCATATGCGAAATATATACGAACGGTATCTGTCTCCTGAGCATACGCATTGAATGCGTATACACAAATCCAAAACATCAAGAATAGAACTTGTTTACCTGGCATATTTGCTTCCAAATGTAACACGTGGTTTGTGATTTCTGCAATTGGGAAATCCGGTTGGGGCTACATATTTATTTTAACAACGCCATTTTTAATACCCATTATGAGTATGGTATCATACAATTGGTCGGGTTGACCATTTTCATTGACGTAGTAGATGTTCCAGTACTTAAGATTACTCCTTAAATAAGCATCTACTACCGTAGTAAATCGTTTCATAGGCTTAAGCTCTTCTTGGTCAAGCGACCAGTGAATCTTCTTGATTTTCCCACGACGTGTTAAATCGATTACTACACCGGTCAACGACTTGGTTATCCCAGAGAGGTAGGTCGAATCAAGGGTTGACCATAACAGGTTGTTCAATCGGGATTCAATCGTATCAAATGGCAGCACAAAACTTCTTAGCATTTGTTCGTTGTACGGATCTATATGCGGAACGCCATCGCCACAGAAATAGGTAGAATTGGTCTGGTGCGTGGTATCCTGGGCATACGCATATCGAACCGTTCCAACGCTTAAGATGAGCAATAACAATATAAATTTACTCGACATAGTTACGTTCAAAGGTAACACATGGTTTGCGATCTTCGGGTAGTGATGGCAGCGGCAGC
>DIYD01000248.1 GCA_002428905.1 Bacteroidetes bacterium UBA6063
AACTCCATAAATACCAGGTTCCACAGCTCTATTACCTGCGGGTGGTCTTCGTTAACCAGCGAGCGGCCATCAAGTTCTTCACGTTCAGCGTTCGGACGTAAATCCATATGAATTTCTGAACATGCACCGCAAGGACCAACGTCACCCATTTCCCAGAAGTTGTCTTTCTTATCGCAACGCAAAATGCGATCGGCATCGATGTATTGCTTCCAGATTTCTTCTGACTCGGTATCTGCGTTCAGGCCATCTTTATCATCGCCTTCGAAAACCGTGACATACAACCGGTCCTTATCCAACTTGTACACTTCGGTAAGCAGTTCCCAGGCCCAGGCAATGGCTTCTTTTTTGAAGTAATCTCCAAAACTCCAGTTGCCTAACATTTCAAACATCGTGTGGTGGTAGGTGTCTACACCAACCTCCTCGAGGTCGTTATGCTTACCCGATACACGCAGACACTTTTGGGTATCGGCAACTCTTTTGTTCTCGGCCTGTTTGTTCCCAAGAAAGTAATCCTTGAACTGATTCATACCGGCATTGGTAAACATCAGCGTCGGGTCGTTTTTAACAACAATGGGTGCAGAAGGAACAATTCTATGTCCTTTGTTGTTAAAGAATTCTAGAAATGCGGTACGTACTTCCTGAGATGTCATTCGTGTAATATTTGCGTGTAAAAACCTCTTGAAATTCTACTCAAATTTTTCTATATATTCGCGGAACGAAAATAGGGTGACAAAAATACACCCGACAAATTGATATAATGGCAAAAAACCGATATAAATACAATCCAGAAACCCTTAGTTACGAGAGTGTTAAGACTCCGTTTTGGGTGACTGGTTTGAAAATCTTCGGTTTTCTTTGCGCTGTTGCAATTTTCACAACCATCGTTATTTCGGCATCTCCAAGCTTCTTAGAATCGAAAAAAGAGCGAAAACTTCGCAAGGAGATTGCAGAGCAGAAGATGCAAATCGACGAATTAGAGAGTCGAATGGGTGACTTATACACATCCATCCAAACCCTGGAGAAGAAGGACGGAGAAATCTATCGTGAGATTTTTGACGCCCCAATGCCAGAATCGTTAAAGAATGCAGGTATTGGTGGTACTAAAAAATATCGTTCACTTGACAACCTTACTTACGGTAAGTCGATCAATGAGCTGCATATGCAGTTGGATCAAATGTCGGCGAAGATCAAGGTTCAAAAGGCATCGTATGATGAGCTTATAAAACTGGCTGAACAGAAGACGAAGAAATTGGCTTCGGTTCCTGCGATTATGCCTGTGGCCAATAAAGATCTAAAGCGTATGGCTTCGGGTTATGGCTATCGCATTGATCCGTTCTATAAAACACGTAAGTTTCACGGTGGTATGGATTTCACTGCTCCAAAAGGAACAGAAGTTCACGCAACTGGCAACGGTGTTGTGGTTAAGGTAGAACGTAAGCGATGGGGCTATGGCAAGAACATTGTTGTAGACCACGGTTTCGGATATCAAACACGCTATGCTCACTTGAGTGAGTTTAAGGTGAGGCGAGGCGACAAAGTAACTCGTGGCCAGGTAATTGGTTTAGTTGGTAGTACAGGTAAATCAACCGCACCGCACCTTCATTATGAGGTTATATTAAATGGTAACAGACAGAATCCTGCGAATTACTATTACAATGACCTTTCAGACGAACAGTATGAGGAGATGATTGAGCTATCAAGTCATCCAAATCAATCGTTCGACTAATGGCGGAACAGCGTTTACTCCCCGATAAGATTTATTATTCTATAGCCGAGCTGTCGGAGCACTTCGACGTGGCCAAATCCTTGTTGCGTTATTGGGAGAAGGAGTTTGACTCGATACATCCGAAACGAAATCGAAAAGGCACCCGATTTTACTCCAAACAAGACGTTGAGCAAATCGGTCTGATCTACCAACTGGTAAAAGTGGAAGGACACACCTTACACGGTGCCAAGCACCAGCTTAAAAACCAAAAGAAGAAGGTAAAAGCCAAAGTGGAGGCAAAGGAAAGTCTGCTCAAAATCCGGAACTTCCTGGTTGAGTTGAAAGACAGTATCTAATAAATGTTTACTTTTGATTAGACTAACCATCTAATCAACCATGAAAAATATATTCTTGATCCTGCTATGGGCAGGCCAGGCCTGCTATGGCTTTACCCCTCCTATTTCACTCGGAAGTTCGTCTAAGGCCCTGGGCCACTACGCATTTTTGTCCAACGACGTCTGGTCGGTTTACAATGCACCCAATGCGATGCGTTTCGACTCAATCTGGCAAGCCGGATTGGCGTACTCCTCCCCTTTTTGGGTCGACGAATTAAGGACGGTAGCCAGTGCCGTCAATTACTCTAAAGGCAATCAAAGCTACGGCGTATGCCTGTCGTTCCAGGGGTATTCGGTTTGGAACAATGTATCGACAACACTTGCGTTCTGTCAACGTTTCCAAAACAACAACCGATTGGGTGTTTCGCTGCGTCATGCGCGATCGTATTTCATCGAAAACAACCGGGCCGAACATCGTCTAGGTATTTCCTGTGCCTGGCAGCTAAACATGAATAAAGCATTGACCTATTATGGTCAGTTGCACAATATACCCATGGGTGTACACCAACTCAGGTATATCCAGTTTAGTTCTGCTTTAAACCATCGAGTAAATGAATCCGCTCAATTGGTTGCTCAGCTTAGCATAGCCATTGATAACGCTCCGCGATTTACACTTGGTATACTCTATCGCATTCGCACTTCCCTTCACATATATGGTGCATTATGTACCGGCCCAACACAGTTGAGCCTTGGGTTAAGATATAGCCTAAAGCGTATTGTACTCACCACCGCTTTTAGCCAACATCAACGGTTAAGACACAGTCAAAGTTTTGATATACAAACGCTATGAGACCGTTTGCCATGCTGGTTCTTGCATTTGTCACGGTGCATGCCAGCGCACAAGTAACCGATAGTTTGGAACAAGCTATTGAGTTGTTGCAGGATGATAGACATACGGTGCTTGATTTTACCGCATTCAGGAATGGAAAAATCAATCTCAATACCTGTAGAAAAGAACATCTGCAGCGCCTGAACTACCTTACCGCTCAGGATATCCAAAATCTATTGGATTATCGAAAACAATCGGGGCCTTTTATCGACCTATTGGAATTGCAACAATGTCGACTATCGAATGCTACCATTGAATTATTGCACCGCGATTGTATAATCTACGACTCCAGGAACCCGATTAAAGCAATACGAGCAAAACATGTAGTCTATTTAAGATCTTCTCTTCAACTTCAACGGTCGAAAGCCTATTTGGGTGATACGACCTTGTATGCAGGTTCGGCCAATAGTCTTGGAATGCGTTATCGTGGCAAGTTCAACGAGCGATTTGAGGCGGGTATTAATCTTGAAAAAGATGCTGGAGAACGACTAATCTCCCGAGGCAAACCTGATTTTGCAAATGGCTTTGTAGCCTTGTACAATGTTGGTCGGCTAAAGACTGTCTTGTTTGGCAATTATGCATTAAACATTGGCCAGGGCCTGAGCTATGGCAGCGGTTTTAACACGGGTAAATCGACCCTGGTTCTAAATACCAGGAACACCGCACCAATGGTAAGGCCAAATACATCGATGAATGAGAACTTCGGACTTTGCGGTCTCTATGTTCAGTCGCAAAACGACATTGCGTTGTATGCTGGAAATCAGCGACTTGATGCCAGTATGGAAGATCATGTGATCACATCCGTCAGAACATCGGGGTTGCATCGAACAGCATCTGAGCTTGATGGAAAGGACATCCTTAATGAACGCATTGTGGGGTGTGTTGTCCAACGGAGATTCAATGCATTGAACCTGGGTTTAAACCTAAGCCATGTCCATTACGATGGCATCATGAATACTGCCCGCATCAATCGTAATCACATTACGTACGGCAATCTTTTTTATGATTTCCAGGCATTAAATGGTCAGTGGTTTGGTGAAATAACCTACCAATTCAACGGAGCAACTGCGCTGCTTAACGGTGTTCACTTTGCACTGGACAAAACATTCCAATTGGCCCTACTACATCGTAGGTATTCCAGCACGTATTACCACAGACACTCCAGGGCTTTTGCTTCCTCCTCCATTGTATCGAATGAAGAAGGTCTGTATACAGGATTTGCCTATACTCTCTCGAAAAAATGGCAATTCTCGGGTTATGTAGACATGAGTCGTGCATTGGCATTAAAGAACGCTAAACACCTCAAATACAGACAGGATTGGTTATTCCAGGCCGTATGCGAGCATTCCAAATCCGTTTCGATTTATGTCAGATTCCAGTTCAATCGATCAACCGTCCCAACCAACCAAAATGAATCACTCACCGATTTAACCACCCAGGATCGTTTGAACCAACGCCTTCAGCTGGACTGGACGATTGACGACCAACTATCGGCGCGAACACGATTGGAATTCAATCATGTACTGCATGGCAATTCAGGCTATTTGGGATATCAGGATTTCACGTATAAATGGCGAAAGAAACCCGTTCGTATCATCACCAGGGTTGCTCTATTATCGATAGATGACCATTTGAACCGTATATACGCTTATGAAAACAACCTTGCCTTGTTGTATAGTGTACCTGCATACCAGCATAGAGGTTTACGGCAGTATGTAATTATTTCCAGTCCACTACACCATCGTATTCATTTTTCGATGAGATTTGCACAGGATTTACGGACCGATAATGCGGGTTTTGGAAGCGGTAACGATGAGATTTCCGGAAGACGCCGCTCTTCCATTAGCGCACAATTGAAGTATACGTTATGACAGCAAAACTGAGTGTAAACATTAATAAATTTGCGACGTTACGAAACGCCAGGGGTGGGAATAATCCTGATCTTGTAAAAACGGCTATTGATGCCGAATCCTTTGGGGCCCAAGGCATTACAGTTCATCCCAGACCGGACGAACGGCATATTCGTTATCAGGATGTAAGGGATTTAACTCAAGTCGTAAAAACGGAGTTCAACATTGAAGGGAACCCGAATGATCGATTTATTGAGCTCGTGCTTGAGGCACAACCGGCGCAAGTAACCCTGGTACCTGATGCACCGGACGCATTGACCTCAAATCAAGGCTGGGACTGCATTAAAAACGAGGCCCACTTAACGAAGGTCGTTGATCGATTTAAGTCGGCTGGTATTCGCACTTCGATATTTCTCGACCCTGACCCAGAGCAGGTAAAAGCTGCCAGGCAAACGGGTACAGATCGAATCGAGCTCTATACCGAGCGTTATGCAAAACAATTTGCAGAGGGGGATAAAGAAAGTGCTGTAGCGCCGTTTAGAACTGCTTCCGAAGAAGCAAAACTGCAGGCAATAGGTCTGAACGCAGGTCATGATTTAGACCTTCAAAACTTACGTTATTTCAACGAGAATGTGGTCGAACTACTCGAAGTTAGTATAGGACATGCGTTGATATGCGACGCCGTTTATTTAGGCTTTCACAATACCATCGCTGCTTATCTAAACCAACTTAAACCGGTTTAACGGTTTTTAAGCTGTTGCACAACTTCGTTCAACGTGTTGATTACGTTATCTAACAGACCAGGGATTTGGTCAAGATTGGTCTTGTTTTTCCCCCATTGTTCCAAATCACGAATCTTCTGTTTGAGTTGAACGATGCCCATCATGTCTATTGACGGCTTTACTTTGTGTGCAGCTGCCCCAAGATCTTCGTAATCTTCTTC
>DIYD01000330.1 GCA_002428905.1 Bacteroidetes bacterium UBA6063
TCCAAATTGATCTGGGCAACTTTCCTGGGAGGCGAACATAACGAGTACCCGCATAGTATTGTTGTCGATAATTCAGGCAATCTGATTGTCTTCGGTACGACGCACTCAGATACCTTCCCAACCACTAAAGACGCATATCAATCAAAGAACAATGGGGCTACAGACCTCTTCATAACACGGTTTAATCAGAGTGCAACGGACATACTTGGTTCAACGCTTGTTGGAGGCTCAGGTATCGATGGGCAAAATATTGATGGTGTGTTGAACTACTTCTATGCAGATAATTTTAGAGGAGAGGTAAACGTAGATAAAAACAATACCATTTATGTAGCCAGCTGTACACGATCTTTTAATTTCCCAACTTCCAATGGCTTTCAGAAACTGCTTAGTGGGTTTCAAGATGGTGTTATCATTGCCATGGACACAAACCTCTCCAACATGTTGTGGGGCTCATACATCGGGGGAAATGCAAGTGATGCATTGTATTCCGTTGATTTAGACAGCAACAACCACTTATTTGTTTCTGGAGGTACACGAAGCCAGAATTTCCCGGGTACCAAGGGCGATATTGGTCCAAAATTCAAAGGAGGCTCGGCCGACGGAATTATTGCTCGAATTGATCTGGCTACACAACGGGTTGATCGGGCGGCATACTGGGGAACCGGAAACTACGATCAAATCTACGCATTGGAACTCGACAACTCCAATATGGTATATGTAGTTGGGCAAAGTTTAGGCAAGATGCCAGTTATCGGTAATGTCTACTCCAATGAAGGAAGTAAGCAGTTTATTTCGCGTTTTGATAATGACCTGAACACCATAGATTTTTCGACCGTTTTTGGCTCGGGCCGAAGCGCCGTTGATATAACCATTAATGCATTTTTAGTAGCTCAGTGTAAGCAAATCTACATCTCCGGATGGGGAGGAGCACAAGAAAACGGAAACACCAGGGGCTTACCCGTGACCGATAATGCGTATCAAAAAACCACCGATGGTGAAGACTTCTATTTGATGGCCCTGAGTAAACATGCGCGTCATATGGTTTACGGCACATATTTCGGAGGTGATCTAACCGAGGACCATGTTGATGGAGGCACCAGTCGGTTTGACAAGGAAGGTATTATATATCAATCGGTATGCTCCAGCTGTCCGGAAGACTTTGTTACCCATGCTATAAGTGACTTCCCAACAACACCCGGTGCTTATGCAGAAAAAAACGTAAGTCCTCGATGCAGCAACGCCGCATTTAAGATTGCTTTTGGTAACTTAAACCGACCTCCCTGGCTAGACGACTCCTTATATCGTGTACGGGTGCTGGACACCATCAGCTTTGATTATCACGTGAGTGATCCGGACTATGACACGGTGAAAGTCTCGGTTCGACCTGAAGCGAGTTTAAAACCGTACATGGTAAGTTATACACCGGAATCTTTTGCGATTGAGAATTGGTATCAGAATATGATTCTTACAGCGGGGTGTGATGTTGCAGGCGACACCTTAGAAATCGAAGTTTATGCATTAGACCGAGGCTGTCCACAATACAAAGACAGTACGGCCGTAATACGGATTATTGTTGAGCCTCCGCCTGTGTTAGACCCACCTTCTGCCACCTGTCTGAAATTCCTGGAAGACAACTCAGTAGAACTGACTTGGGACCAAATCGAAAAATCGAAGTATTTCGATCGCACCAGACTTTACCGAATCAATCCCTCTGGTGATACCACATTGATGACGGAGTCGTTTACAACCAATGGCGCGAAGTACATTGACACCGAAGTGGTTTCTCCAAAACAAAACGACTACCAGTACTTCTTTAAAGTGGTTAATATTTGTGGTGATGAAGGCCCCAAGTCATACTTTATTTCAACCGTAAAAGAGTTCCTGAAACCCATTGAAGGTACATACATGGTTACGGCAACCGTAACGGACGATGAAAATGTGTCAGTTACCTGGCTAAAAAGTACCGAAGGAGATTTCAGTCACTATGCGTTATGGCGCAAAGAAAACTCAGATGACGCCCAGTTTGAGAAATACGCTACAATAACGGATATCAATGATACCGTATTCATCGACAAGCAGGTTAAAGTCCACAAGAAATCGTATTGTTATGTGATTGTGGTGCATGATGTGTGCAGCCATAAAAGCGACTACTCGAATTACGCCTGTACGATTGTACTTACCGGAGAAAGCGTACCATTTAAGCATACGTTAAACTGGAATCCTTACAAGGAATGGCCAAATGGCGTTCGCGAATACGAAATGAGTCGTAGTGTTGATACGGGCATCCTACGCCCTGTAATTGCCCTTGCTGGTAACGTAAATACCATGGAAGACACAACCTGGGATTATTGTTGGGGTGGATACTGGTATCGCGTAAAGGCATATGAAGAAGGTAATCTGTTTGCCGAAAGTCAGTCCAACAAAATATACCTGATTCAGCCTCCGTTGCTCCATGTTCCAAACGCATTTACGCCAAACGGCGACTATCTAAATGAACGATGGGGCATTGTTCCAGTCTTTGTGAAAGAGTATAAAGTGGAGGTATTTAATCGCTGGGGGCAGAAAGTCTATGAATCGACGGATGTAAAGACCGACTGGGATGGTTTCTATCAGGGACAACAGCCCGGACAAACGGTTTATGTCTACAAGATTATGTTCACTGGGTGGGATCGTTCTATCCATCACCGAAAAGGTACTGTAACGGTTATCAAATAGAGTGTTACGCATACGTTAAGTGACCTTACGTTTTGGTTAACATGACGCGTTATCAACATGTATTCCCTCTTACACATTGTAGAATTAGGCATTTTTAGTATATTTTTGTCCCGCTAACTAAAACTGTTGCAGCAATGCTTTTTGACTACTTGCGGAAATTATTCAGTCGACACACGCCGCGTTGGATCGTATTCAACATCGACCTAATGGTTGTGGCTTTTTCGTTTGTGTTTTCCTACTCGATCATCCGAAACCTGCAGTTTGAAACCTTTACAACCCAGGATATTCTCATCCCGTTAATGCTCATGTTGTTGTTTAAAGCAACAAGTATTGTTATCACAAAATCGTATAAGGGGATTATCAAGTACACAAGTATTCAGGATGCCAGTCGAATTTTCGTGGCAATGACCATGAGCACGTTTGCATTTGTTCTTGTACGTCGATACCTGCAAAGCAATCACGATGTATTAATCGTGGCACGACGCTCGATTATCATTATGGACTACCTGATCAGTTTGGTATTGCTTACCTCACTGCGGGTATGCTACAAAATGATCTATCGTAGAATCAATCGAATTCAGCACAACTATCTTCAAAGCACAATAATCTATGGTGCTGGGCATACCGGTTTAATGGCAAAGCGTTCAATCGACGCGGATATGTCGTCAAATCTAAAGGTCGTGGCCTTTCTTGACGACAACCGACTCCTCGCGGGGAAATCAGCTGAAGGTGTACCGATTTACAATTTCAACAAGAAGTTTGATTTCGTTGTAGACAAATACAAGCCTAAAGAACTAATTATTGCAATTCCGAACATCCCCGGTTTCAAAAAGAAAAAGGTAATTGAGCTCGGTTTGCAACACAACCTGGTCATTAAGAACGTACCACCGATTGACAAATGGATCAATGGAGAATTCACATTCAAACAGATCAAGAATGTAAACGTTGCCGATTTATTAGGTCGAGAACCAATCAACCTTGAAAACAAAAACATCAAGTCTGCACTTACGGGTAAAGTGGTTCTTGTTACGGGTGCAGCAGGTTCTATAGGAAGTGAAATCGCCAAACAATGTTTGGAATATAATCCGAAGTATTTGGTACTGCTTGATCAGGCAGAAACGCCGTTATACGAATTAGAGTATCGACTAGGAAGCAAGAACACGGAAGTGGTGATTGGCGACGTTGCCAATGAGGGACGTATGGAAAAGGTATTCAAGGCGTTCTCACCCGATGTGGTTTTCCATGCAGCAGCATACAAACACGTGCCGCTTATGGAAGACAACCCATATGAAGCATTGAACACCAATGTGTTTGGAACACGTATACTAGCCAATATGGCGGTAAAATATTCCGTAGACAAGTTTGTATTCGTATCCACTGACAAAGCCGTTAACCCAACCAACATAATGGGAGCCAGCAAGCGCATGGCTGAAATATACGTTCAGTCGTACAACAACATTTTGGCATTGAACGACGATAACCATACGAAGTTCATAACAACTCGTTTTGGCAATGTATTGGGATCAAACGGATCGGTAATCCCTCGATTTAGAGAACAAATTGAGCAAGGTGGACCAATAACCGTTACACATCCAGATATCACCCGGTATTTCATGACCATACCTGAAGCATGCCAGTTGGTATTAGAAGCTGGTGCGATGGGCAACGGCGGTGAGATTTACATCTTTGACATGGGTGAGTCGGTTAAAATTGTTGATCTGGCTAAGAAGATGATCAAGCTTTCTGGTTTCCAGGTGGGTAAAGACATCGAAATCGTTTATACCGGACTGCGTCCTGGAGAAAAGTTAACGGAAGAATTGTTGAATCAAAAAGAACGCACGATTGGCACCCACCATCCAAAGATCATGGTTGCTAAAGTACGTAAGTTCAACTTTGACGAGGTTAATGAGTCTATTTCGTCTCTCGTGAAGCACAAAGACAATTTAACGAATAAGCTGATTGTTAGCACAATGAAGCAAATGGTACCTGAATACATCAGCAACAACTCGATCTACGAAGACCTTGACAAAAAGGCTCAAAAAGCCCTGGAAGAATCCTGATCGGATATAGATAAGATTAAGATGGGTTGCACTTGCAAACTTCTACAAAATAAAAAGGCTCGATTCGCAATGCGAATCGAGCCTTTTGTTTATATCCTTTACTACAATTAAGAAATTGTAGATTGAACGTGCATGATGTCTTTGATGCGCTTCTCCGCTAAATGGGTAGCAGCAGCCTGCGTATGCATGCCTGTTTCGTCTGAAACCTTGAAGATTGAATTCAGTGTATCATAAATACGCTCTGTGTCTCTCATTGCGTTTTCTCTGTTGTAACCAGTGTACTCCGAGTAAACGTTAATTAAACCACCCGCGTTAATTAAGAAGTCCGGAGCATAAACAATGCCTTTCTTCACCAACATATCACCATGAATATCTTCATCTTCAAGTTGATTGTTCGCTGCACCTGCAATGACTTCACAATTCAAACGACCAATAGTATCTGTATTGATGATTCCACCTAAGGCACACGGCGCAAAAATCTCCGCATCTGTATCGTAAATAGCATCGTTTTCCACAATCGTAGCGCCAAATTTGTTTGCGGCAAATTCAAGTGCTTCCTGATTCATATCGGAGATATAAAACTTAGCACCTTCCTTGTGCATGAATTCCAACAAGTGCATGCCTACTTTACCAATACCCATTACAGCAACCTTTTTACCTTCAAGACTGTCTGTTCCCCAACGTTTGTTTGCGGCAGACTTCATACCTACGTAAACACCGTATGCGGTTACTGGTGATGGATCTCCTCCACCTCCTCGGCCTTCTGGTAAACCAACAACGTGATCCGTTTCCATGTTTACGTATTCCATATCTTGTGTGGTAGTTCCAACGTCCTCAGCAGTAACATATTTACCAGCAAGGTTGTTAACAAATCGACCGAACTTACGCATTAACGCTTCGTTCTTTTGTGTTTTTGCGTCACCTATAATCACTGCCTTAGCGCCACCTAGATTTAAACCAGAGATTGAAGCCTTATACGTCATTCCACGGCTTAAACGAAGCACATCACGCATGGCTTCAGATTCATTATTATAGTTCCACATTCGGGTACCACCTAATCCTGGCCCTAATACGGTATTATGGATCGCAATTATTGCTTTTAATCCTGTATGGTTATCATTGCATACTAAGATTTGTTCATGGTCGTGTTCAGCCAAATTTTCAAACAAATTTGTACTTAGCTGGTTTTTTACTTGTGATACTTCCATCATTTCTGATACACTTTAAGATTGTGAATATAGGCTTACTTTTGCCGCTGCAAAATTAGTCTTTTTTTTGACCTAAAACTAGAGCGAGTGAAACCCTTATTTTACCTAAACAAATACCTTAAGAAATACAGAGTATATCTGGGTTTGGGGATTATTTTTATCATTTGCTCAAACATCTTTGCAATCCTTATTGCGCCGATTGTACGAACAGCAATCGACAATATGATCGCCAACGTGAAACTTTATTCACTTTTAGACCTTCCTGTTTCGGAGATTGCCAGACACATTAGTCGGCTTGCACTCTTTTTTGGCGGACTTGTTTTAGGTGCAGCGATCATCAAAGGAATTTTCATGTATTTCATGCGACAAACCATCATCGTTATGTCGCGATACATCGAATACGATCTGAAAAACGAAATTTTTTCTCATTACCAGAAATTAGGTGCATCCTTTTACAATAAGAATTACACGGGTGACCTCATGAACCGCATTAGTGAAGATGTAAGCCAGGTGCGCATGTACTTAGGACCTGCTATCATGTACAGCATCAATTTGGTGGCATTGTTCATACTGGTGATTTCGGTGATGGTTTCCATTAATCCCACCATTACCTTATACGTGTTGATTCCCCTCCCCATTCTATCGATATCGATTTATTATGTGAGCGATATCATCAACAAACGGAGTACTGTACTTCAGGCAAAATTATCGGGTATTACCACTTTCGCGCAAGAATCTTTCTCCGGTATTCGTGTGTTGAAGGCATTTGCAGCAGAGAAACAATTTGGACAACGTTTTGCAGATAAGAGCACCGATTATAAGAAACAATACATGCGTTTGGTGCAGGTGAACGCACTGTTCTTCCCCCTCACCATGATGCTTGTTGGGTTGAGTGTAATCATTACCATTTATTTCGGCGGGAAACAGGTCATTGCCGGAACATTTTCTTTCGGCAACATCGCCGAATACGTCATCTATGTAAACATGTTAACCTGGCCAGTAGCTTCATTAGGCTGGGTAACAAGTATTATTCAGCGAGCTGCGGCATCACAGGCACGCATCAATGACTTTCTGATGGAAGAACCGGAAAATCGCAAGGGAACGTCTAACCTTACTTTCTCAAAAGAGTTACGCTTCAATGATGTAAGCTTTGCCTATAACGAAGATGCTCCGGAAGTGCTTTCGAACATTGACTTCACGATCAAAAAAGGCCAAACCATAGGCATCATAGGCACCACAGGAAGCGGTAAATCTACCATTGCTTCCCTCCTACTGCGACTTTACCAACCTACCAAGGGTTCAATAACACTTGATGATAAAGATGTAGCAGGATTCCAACTCAGCACGTACCGACAATTGTTTGGATACGTACCTCAGGATATCTTCTTGTTTTCCGAAACACTCCGCGACAATATCTTATTTGGCACCGATCAGGGCACAAGCGACGATGCGGTTGCTCAATATGCTTCCATGGCAGATGTCTGGAAAGATATAACCTCCTTTCCTAAACAACTGGAAACCGTTTTGGGTGAACGTGGAATTACGCTGAGTGGCGGCCAAAAACAACGCGTAGCGATTGCGCGCGCACTCATCCGTGACCCTGAAGTTTTGGTACTGGATGATTCGCTTTCCGCTGTAGACACAAAGACCGAAAAGACCATCAAACAGAACATCGCAGCATTGGGTCAGGATAAAACAATGCTATTGATTTCGCATCGCGTTTCAACGGTTGAAGACGCCGACTACATTCTGGTTCTTGACAAAGGACACGTTGTAGAACAGGGAAAACCTTCGGAATTACTTACAAAAAAAGGACTCTTTGCTGAGATGGTAAAAACCCAAAATGCTCAGAATCAACCAGTTTAGCCCTTATGGGAATCACAGGTTTTACTTGTGAAACCGAAGAATTATCGTTTTTTTTGATGTAGTTTTATTTTAGAACAACAAGATTAAGTGATGGAAGACAATCGCGAAGTTTTTTCAAAACGCGTTAGAGCTGGTAAACGAACATACTTTTTTGATGTAAAAACCACAAAAGGAAACGACTATTACATTACCATAACCGAGAGCAAAAAGAGGTTCGAAGATGGCAATTACGTAAAACACAAAATCTTCCTGTATAAAGAAGACTTCAACAAATTCATGGATGCCTTCACAGCCACCGTTAACCATGTGAAATCCGAACTAATGCCTGAATACGATTTTGAAGAATTTCAACGAGATCGCGAGCAAAATTCAGAAGACTAAGACTTTTTGGGTGCATTTAGCCCCGAGTTCAAATGAGTAAATATTATTTAATTTTTGGAGGCATAGCTGGTCTATTATCCGCTACGCTGGAATACCTGTTGTTTAACGGCACCCTCGGTTTTGACAAAGTAGCCGGTGTTTTGTTTGGGAAGATACTCGCCATGCTGGGTTGTATTGTTTTTGCTGTAATCCTCATTAAAAAGATGAAAGGCACCATCAGTTTCATGCGTACATCGTTCAGCGGGCTTATGATTGCATTGGTTTGTGCCGCAGTATCGGGTATCGGATACTCGTATATGCACTATCCAGATGGTTCGTTCTTTGATGAAGCCAAAGCATACACGCTGGATATGTGGAAAGAACAAAACAAGGACAAACCAGAAGAACTAGCCAGAATAGAAGAAGTAAAGGAACAAATCGATGCGAATTACTCGCTTAAACATCATACGATGCTGGAACTCGGAATGTTTCTGGTAATCGGTGTTGTCGCTACCACATTTTTAGCGGGCATCATTGCCGACCGTAAATCCTTAGCCGGGTAAAACTATGACAGAAATTACAAGCGAAGAACTTTCTATAAACCGCTCATCTCAACAGGTTTATACCTTTTTGAACGATTTAAGAAAC
>DIYD01000191.1 GCA_002428905.1 Bacteroidetes bacterium UBA6063
CAGTTTGAAAGCTGTGAGTTCAGCGGTAAATGTACCTGTAATCATTTGTGGAGGAGCATCAGACAAGTCTGAATTTGCCAAAGCAGAACTGCATGGTGCATCTGCAATGGCTGCAGGCAGTATGTTTGTATTCCAACGACCTCATAACGCAGTACTAATAAGCTACGATGTATAATCAGCACGAACTGGAAAAAGATCTGGAGGCTAATTGTGGAAGGCCTTACCAACAATGCTCTCTGAGTGTTATGGATACGATTGCTGATCCGGATATCACCTTCGACCAGAAAGGTATATGTAATTATTACTACGAATACCTCGAGGCGGAAAAGGAGTATGTCAGGAAGGGAGAAGAAGGTAAACGATTTCTAGAGGAAGCAGTTGCGGAGATTAAGCGCGATGGTGCTGGTCAAAAATACGATTGTATATTGGGTGTCAGTGGAGGAGTTGACAGTTCTTACCTCGCTTACTTATCTAAAGAATTCGGTCTACGCGTTTTATGTGTGCATTTCGACAATGGCTGGAATAGCGAACTTGCGGTAGAAAACATTCAAAATATTATTTCAAAATGTGGTTTTGACCTGATTACCTACGTCATTGATTGGGAGGAGTTTAAGGACATTCAACTTTCATATTTTAAAGCCAATGTAGTTGATATTGAAGCCGTTACAGATATCGCAATATTTTCTGCACTTGATAAAATTTGCTTAGACAATAAGATCAAACATATTCTGGATGGTAATAACGTTGTAACGGAGTTTACACTGCCCAAGGCATGGTATTTTAAGAATCATGCCAACTTGCGGCATATTCACAAAACGTTTGGTACCGTAAAACTAAAATCATACCCGTTAATGTCACCGGTAAGGAAACGAATTGTTGCCAGAATAAAGCCTTTCAAAACCTGGCGCTTTTTGGATTGCGTGGAATACGACAAGGGAAAGGTAAAGGAAGAAATTATAGCAAAATTAGGGTGGCGTGATTATGGTGGAAAACACTATGAATCGGTTTTTACACGGTTTTATCAAGGTTATATTCTACCCAATAAGTTTAACATAGATAAGCGTAAAGCGCATCTTTCCAACTTGATATTTTCAGGTCAGATTACGAAAGAGACCGCATTAGAAGAATTATCCAACCCTATCTACCCAGAATCCTTATTAACAACAGATTTGGAGTTCGTGATAAAAAAGCTCGGTTTTAGCGAACAGGAATTTAAAGATTATATGTCTGCCGATGCTGTTTCGCATAAGTCGTATGATCATGGAATATCCATTTTTGACGAGTACCCTATTTTAGCACCACTTAAAGTATTTAAAAGAAATTAATCAATGGTAAAATTCGCAATCGTAGGTTGTGGGCGCATCGCTCAAAGGCATGCAAAACACATTGCAAACTATGGTGAGTTAGTGTCTGTATGCGACATTGTAGAAGATAAGGCGGATGCCCTTGGGAAAGAATACAACGCTAACGTGTATTACAACTTACAAGATATGTTGGCTAATGAACCGACGATTGACGTCGTTTCGATTTGTTCTCCTAATGGTTTACATGCCAGTCACAGTATTGATTCTCTTAATGCCGGGTTCCATGTACTGTGTGAAAAGCCGATGGCAATTCAGTTAAGCGACTGTGGAGAAATGATTAAAGCGGCGGAAAAAGCAAATCGCAGGTTATTTGCAATCAAACAGAATAGATTCAACCCACCTGTAGATGCAGTTGCATCACTGATACAAGAAGGTAGGCTTGGTAAGATTCTATCTGTTCAACTTTCGTGTTTTTGGAATAGAAACAGCGATTACTACGCCAACTCTTGGAAAGGTACAAAAGATCTCGATGGTGGTACATTGTTCACACAATTTAGTCACTTCGTTGACTTATTGTATTGGATGATTGGCGATGTCAAGAATGTGGAATCCTTCATTAGCAATAGTACACATGAAGGAATTATTGAGTTTGAAGATAATGGTGTTGTGGTTCTTGAGTTCCAAAATGGGGCTATTGGTACCATCAACTACACCGTGAATAGTTTTGGTAAAAACATGGAAGGTTCTTTGACCATTTTTGGAGAAAATGGCACAGTTAAAATAGGCGGTCAGTATCTAAATGAGTTGGAGTACCAAAACATTAAGGACTTTGAAATAACCAACTTACCCGAAGGGAATAAGGCCAATAACTACGGAAACTATCAGGGTTCAATGAGTAATCATGATAAAGTTTATGAAAATGTGGTTAATGTCCTCACCAAAAATGAGTCAATTGCTACCAATTCTTTTGAAGGAATGAAAACGGTTGAGATCATCGAACGGATTTATGCATCAGCAAAGACAGTGAGACAAAATGGGCAGTCCGCGAATAATTAAGAATGGCATTGTTGATGTCGCTTTTGGTGAAAACGTGCGCGTGGTGGAACCCGTTAACCTCTATGGATGTGAAATAGGTGACGATTGTTTCATTGGACCTTTTGTGGAAATACAAAAGGATGTCACAATTCACTCTTCTACTAAAATTCAATCACATTCTTTTGTATGTGAATTGGTAACTATAGGCAGGAACTGCTTTATTGGACACGGTGTAATGTTCATCAATGATTTGTTTCAAAACGGCGGGCCTGCACAAGGAGATAAGACTCTTTGGAAGTCAACCCAAATCGGCAATAATGTTAGCATTGGTTCTAACGCTACGATATTACCGGTTTCCATATGTGATAATGCGGTGATTGGAGCTGGTGCTGTGGTTACCAAGAATATTGACCAACCTGGAGTTTATGCCGGAAACCCGGCCAGGCTAATTAAACGTTTAAGCTAGTGAAAGTACCTTTTGTAGATCTCAAGGCCCAATACGCTTCAATCAAGGATGAAGTTGATAAGGCTATTCAAACGGTCATTGACAATACCGCATTCATCGGCGGCGTTCATGTCTCCGAATTCGAAAACAAATTCAAATCGGTAATTGGAGTTAAGCATTGTATCGCGGTGGCAAATGGAACCGATGCAATATACATTACACTGAAAATGTTAGGTCTCCAGCAAGGTGACGAAGTAATCACCGTTGCCAACAGTTGGATTTCGACGTCTGAAACCATTTCTCAAACAGGAGCCAAGCCGGTATTTGTTGATGTTGATGAATACAATACCATTAATGTCACCGATATTGAGAAGCGGATAACTCCGAATACGAAGGCCATTATTCCCGTACATCTATATGGTCAGGCTTGTGATATGGATTCCTTAAAGCAGATTTGTGACAAACATGGATTGTATTTGATCGAAGATTGCGCTCAATCGCATTTATCGGAATATCAAGGTCAAACTGTTGGTACGTTTGGAAATGCGGCTACATTTAGCTTCTACCCGGGTAAGAACCTGGGGGCCTATGGAGATGCTGGGGCAGTTATCACAAATGACGACGATCTTGCGGAAAGCATACGAATGTATGCCAATCATGGTGCCTTAAAGAAACACCATCATAAAATTGAAGGCATCAATAGTAGATTAGATGGACTTCAAGCAGCTGTACTCAATGTAAAACTTGATCACCTGGAACAATGGACGTACCAAAGGAATCTGAATGCACAGTTATACAATAAGTATCTGGCAGATGTAGAACAAATTGAAACGCCGAGAGAAAGAAGTAACACAAAACATTCTTACCACCTTTACGTGATCAAAACAGACAGAAGAGACGAGTTAAAGCAATATTTATCAGACCGGGGTATACAAACATCCATCCACTATCCCACTCCTCTACCCTACTTAACTGCCTACAATCACCTAAAAGAAGATGGGATAGAATTTCCGAAGGCATTGAACAATAGTGAGACCATTTTATCACTGCCAATGTTCCCCGAACTAACCGAACAAGAAATAAAATACGTTTCAGCCACTATTGCTGAGTTCTTTAATGCTTAGAAACAAAACAATTCTAATCATTAGTCCTCAGAAATGGGGCAATATGGTGTTGTCTAAACAACACTATGCTCTGGAATTAGCCAAACGCGGCAATGCTGTATATTTTTTAAACCCTCCATCGCACGGAGCAACGCTGAAATCTGTCGTTGAAATTAAGCGTCATAAGCAATTTGATGTTCAACAGATCAATTACAGCACAAATAAATTAATGCAGGTGGCAAAGCACAAACTGCGGTTTGTGTATGATTGGTGGGCAAACATAGTGATCAAAAGAATTATACGCCAAATTGGGAAATCGATTGACCTGGTCTGGTGCTTCGACCCAATGAGCTTTTCTAA
>DIYD01000192.1:0-14519 GCA_002428905.1 Bacteroidetes bacterium UBA6063
TCAAACTTCGCTGAAGACATACACCCTATTGTATTATTTACATTCATTCAAACGAACCACAAACTTCGTGTTGTAGTATAAACCAGTTTATTAACTACCACTACTTAACGAGAAAGCAACGTGCCGCTCTAGGGTGAAAGAAAAAAAGAAATCCATTAAATCATATCTAATAATCGTATTAATTATTATGTATTTAGTGTTTATTATTTCCCCTTTACTATTTATATATATAAGCACCCGGTGTAGCTGTCGTATAGCAAACGGTATAGTCCTTGGGTAGCAGCCGTATAGCATCAGGGTAATAACCGGATAGCGTCTGCCTAGCACCCGGTTGAACCGGGTGCTATAAAAAAGGCATAAAAAAACACAGGTGATAACCTGTGTTTAGGGCTAATTAAGTTCGAATCACCTTCTTTATTGATTTATGACTATCATAGAGTTCTGTTTTCTAAACTCATTTAATTGACCAATAGCACCACGAATAAACTCGACTCCGCGATTATAGCTTTCTCCGCAAATAAGTGTCTTTTTCTTTCCTTTATAAATCTCTATGCGTTCAAATCGAAAAAATCCAGCAATAGCCATCTGACCAATTTCTGTTGGTGAAAAAAAAGACTGGTATCGTGGTGATTCATTGATTTCAGCAGGAAAAAACAAATCCTGGCTCGTAGAAGATTCTTTTTCCTTTGATAAATGCTGAAACAGCCTAAGCATGCTTCCCTTGTGGTATAAATAGGTCGGCCGGAGTTTTCCTCCACAGGTCCGGTAGATAATTAAATGGTAACGCCTAAAAGGAGCCAGAAGAAATGAAATGTTGTCAATGCCCATTTCATTAAAAACGGGCTCAAATTCTGAAATGTGTGCAAATTTTGTATTCATGGTCTTGGTTAAGTGATTTGTTTTAGTGTGTGGTTTATCGTTGGCTTGGTGTTAGTTTTCCTGGTCTTCGGGCAATAATCTACTTAACACCTTTGGCTAATCTGCGTTCTCGCTCTATTAACTCTCGTGGGGTTACTACATAAGGAGGTCGGGGTCTGGATGGATGGTTTTCTTTATGCCACTTAATTATGTTTTTGATATTGTCTACCTCATCCCCTTCTTTGTTAGATAAATTAAATAACAGATGTAAGCTTGGATTTTTCCCAAAGTATGGATGATGTTTAGCCATATGCAAAGCCTGTCTAATTGTGGTTATTTCATGGGTTTGGAGTAAATAATCCAGGTTTTTTTCAAGTTTTGGGTATGGCTTCGAGTTTTTATCGAACACCTTGTTAAATATATCGACTACATTTAGCGTGTACTCCTTATAATTAATTGATTTTTCAAGTTCCTTCTTGGGGGCAACCTGTGGCGCAGGTTGTGGTGCAAAGTGGGGTGCAGTTGTGGTGGTCTCAGGCTGACCAACGATTTCATAATAGTTGCCAAACATTGCAATGTAACTTGGTCTAAATCGATTGGTTGGTTTACCTAGGCAGACAAGTAACCCGGTTTCAAACATGGTGTTAAGTGCATTAGTAAAAGTTTCACCTCTGTTTATTCCTAACGTCTCACACATATATCCTGTGTTTAGGAAAAATGTCTTCGGCCATTTATGATCATTTGCAATAAGCGTGACTTCATGGAAAACTAACTGTATCATAGTGGAGTACTTGTCACGATGCTCATCCCGCCATTGTCTGAAAAAGGAGTTTGCATAAAATATGTTATACGGTGGTTTTTTAACTGACATTTATAAATCTATTGGTCTGTTCTTTATTTGATTTTAGTTTATTTAAAGGTTATTAGAGGTTTTTTAAAGATATCAGAGTTTAATGGCAATTAACAGGGCAGTCCCATTTAACCATCTTGGCTTAGTTCTCAATAAATGATCGGTTCTTTAGCAACTGATTGATGTAGTGTTTGGTAAATTCCAAACGTTTCAAATGCTGCTGATTCTTTTGTAGTTTGATTCTAGGGTCAATTTGAAGAATTACCACGGTAGAGTTCGGATGAATGATTTTTTCGGATGCCCTGTAACGGAGTAATGTAGTCATGTCAATAAATGTCTTGTTGGTTAGGTTCAAATTTTGGTTTTTATGCATTGGTCTATAAATTTTATATAGTCTCGGCCACGGATTCGCATGGAAGCGTGGCCTGGAATGTTTAAAGCGGTTATTCGTTGGTTTTTAACCATGTTTCGAATGGTCGACACACTTAAGCCGGATAACTCGGCGGCCTGCTTGTAGGTATACAACTTATCGAGGATGATTTGGTTCTTTACCCAATACTCAAGTTCTGAAACTAACTTCGACAATTGTTCTACCTGGTTCATTTTTCGGTATTAGTTGGATTTAAAAAAATGGTCATTGACCTGGTTAAGATTGGTTAATTTGTTCTCTACAAAGCAACTTAAGAAAACAGGTTCAATGCAAGGTGTGCATATGGTATTTTATGAACACCTAGAGTTGAATTCAATTTAGATTTTTTTTGGCCTTTTTGTACAAGCTAGGTTAGCAAATGAATACGGTGAAATCCTTTGAGTTTTGTTGTGATAAAATACCGACTTAATGACTCCCTTGCAGAGAGATTTTGATACATTTTCGGTACAAACCTGGATCGAATTTTTATAGATAGTTGATTATTAGCCATTTAAAATGATTATAAATAGTACTTAGATGAAAAACGAAGCAAAAAAAATCAAGAACCAAAGACAACCAGTCGGGAATTGTCACACCTCCAGCCGCCACTGAGGCCATTTCCTTTGTGGTTCGCGCCTTTCGTTTACGCCCATCGCGCCTGGTTAGTCGTCAGGCTCTTAATAGTTAAATTCAGAGCTTGTCATCTCGAGTGGTTGACCTTAGTCAATTGTATCGAGAGACGACAATTTCTGGTATTTATTGCCTTGCTTTTCCCCCGCGTGCGAAGCCGTCCCGATTGCTATTGCGAATCGGGCCTTCCAGGCACGCTTAGCTCATCCCTTTGCACAAAGCGCGACTAGAATACTACAAAAATCTCATAGGCCGTTCATACCTTCAGTATTAAAAATCGGAATAAAACCATTTTCATAGTGATTCGAGTCTTTTAAGAAGTTGGAGCGCTGGCCAAGCTAGAAATCGTGGCCGGAGTTGGAGTGAACTTTCGAAGCAATAGAAAACTGTAAAAGTGCTTGCATTTGGAGTTGCCCTGATGGTAATCGAGGGCAAATCCACTCTTTTACATAGTTTTCTTAGCTGAGAAAGGAGAGCAAGGCAGCATGATTTCTAGCAATGGTTTTAGCAACTTTTTGCCGTCAAAAAGTTGAGAAGAAATATGGGTCAAGCCAAAAAGGAAAGGGATATTGCTAAAAAGTTGTAATGAGATTATTTGTTACGCATGTATCGGTTTTAAGGTGCAACCCGCACCACAGCCCGTGATACCTGGTCTGCAATCGCCTCCCGACCAAATTGATCATAATGCTCCGTAGGAAATACTTCCCTGTCTAAGAAGTGAATATCATCAATCAACTCTAAATTGTTAATAACCGTTACTCCATCTACGGCATATCGATGTACCAAATAGTCTCGGTTCTGACGCATGAGTTGTGCAAGATTTCTGCCGGCAAGTTCTTCGCTTTGCTGAATGTTTTCAGGTAACAAACTGAAGAATAGATGGATACCTTTTTGCCGGGCTACCGCTACAATCTCATCGCACCATTGTACCATTGGGTTATGCTCATCTACTTCAAAACCATACACCTTAATGTTCTGATCGGCCAGAATACGCAATGGCATGTTTTCGGCACCCGTACTATCCGGAAATTTCACAACCTCACACCAGCGTCTAACCGTTGGGTAGTCAAAGGTCGACGAGTCATTGGCAAGGCGCAAGGTGTCATAGGTCCAATTCTCCCACTTCATTATATCACGCTCATGTCCGGTTTTTTTGTCGTAATAATTTAACGACGCGAGGAATCGATTGAGCAATGGAGCTTGGTTTTCTGAGAGTCTGGACGACTTCTGAAGCGAAGCTTCATTCGGACTATGAATTACATCCGGACCGAAGGTGCGCAAGTTCATCGTTACGATTATAGCTTTAACAGGGCCGTTAGGATCTATATGTTTGATGACCGGTAGGTATTGCCCAACGTGGTATCCTGCATGATCAACCGTACCAACTCTATAATCAATAAGGTCACGATCGATAAATTCGCTTATGGCCAGGGGCAGGGAGTCGTTTGGCGAAGTAGTCATATTCGATGACTCACCGAAATATAAGATGTCAGATGAGTCGCGTACATCATAAAATTTCGATAACAGTTCCGCATGTAGGTCTAAGTCATCTTGCCAGTACCACCTGGTATACATCCAGTTGCACAGCCACGCAAACCCAACTAAAAAAATGAGCCGGGGTAATGCTTTTGTAACGATATGTTTCCAGGCAACTATCATCAGAATTGGAAATAGATAAATGGATGGTTTGCCATACCTGCCCACGCCCAGATGCACCAGAGAAGTCCAGCATACACAACCCAGCGTACGAGCAACGGTTTGTTCTCCATAAACCGGTCAAATCGCTTGTTGTAGAGCAGTATATCAAATACCACAAAAATGACCAGGACAATGACAATGACCCAGGTAAAGTTCAGTGTTTGTGCGCCAGTAGAACTCCAAAGGGCACCGAAATGTGTTCCTACATGCTCTATGGAATCGATGCGGAAGAAGATCCAGGCCAGATTTACGGCAGCAAATATGACTATGCCACTTGCGAGATTCGGCAAGTACTTCAGAGGTCGTAGACCGAAGAATCTGTGTGCGGGTAAGGAGATGTTGAAACGCTTAACCGCGCTCTGAAATGCCCTCAAAACTCTTTCGATTAAATAAAGCACACCATGAATTCCACCCCAAATGAGAAACGTATAATTCGCTCCGTGCCAAAAACCACTAATGATAAACACCAGCATAATGTTTACACCCCATCGAAATACCTTTACCCTATTACCTCCCAGGGGGATGTACAAATAGTCTCTAAACCAGGTCGATAATGAAATGTGCCATCGGCTCCAAAACTCTCCAATACTCGTACTCAAATACGGTGTTCGGAAGTTATCCATCAGGTTTATCCCTAAACATAGAGCAGCCCCTTGTGCGATTAACGAATACCCGGCGAAGTCGGCATAAATCTGGAACCCAAAGGCTAACGTACCAATCCAAACATGGAGCTGACTAAAATTGCCTGGGTTAGCATAGACCTGATCCACTAAGGGCGCCAGATTATCAGCTATACATAACTTGATAAAGAAACCGTACAGCATGAGTCGGAAGGCGTTTTTAAAATGCGCATAAGTTGCGCTGTGTTTCATCTTTAATTGAGGCATCAGTCGGGAGAACCGTTCTATTGGACCAGCAACCAGCTGCGGAAAGAAGGTGACAAACAGGGCAAACTTACCCAGATGCTTCTCCGGTTCTATGCGTTTGAAGTAAACGTCTATGGTATAACTCAGTGTTTGGAAGGTATAAAACGAAATGCCTACCGGAATACTGAAATAAATACCCTGTACCAACAAACCCTGAAGTGGGTGGTCGACCGTATAAATATTGGCCTGCATGGCATCTATATCGGGCAGAAAAAGCTTGAGATACTTAAAGACGAAAAGCAAGCCAAGGTTGGAAACCAGGCTAATGGCCAACAGACTTCGTCTTTTCCATTTGATGTCTTGCCGGTGCAGCCAATGTGCAACTTTAAAATCGACGACAGTAGAGAACACAATAAGTGTTAGAAATTCTACTTTCCAGGAACCGTAAAAGAAATAACTCGCTGCTAAAAGAAGCGCCCATCGGTACTTATTGGGTAGTAGATAATACAGTACTACAACCAACGGTAGAAAGATGAGGAAGGCGACGGAATTAAATAGCAATTCGTTTTACGTTATTTGCAAAAATATTTAAATCGGTAGATGAAGCGCAGCCTGTATCTGGTAATTTTTCTTTGTGCGATGGCCATTTCAAGTGTGGCTTCAAATCAAACACTGGATAGTATACGTGCTGCACTGAAATCCAAACCTACATTTGTTTTGGGCTTTAACAACCGATTGTCTTACGTTGGTGTTGAGTCGAGCCGTACATCCAAGATATACATTGGTTTGGATTATAACCGAACGATGCGATTTGAGTTGGCGTTTAATGCAATGCCAAAGGCAGCGGTGGAGACAGACTACCTGGTAAGAGGTGGTACAATCGTACGAACCAATCAAATGTCATACTTGGGGTTTCAAGCGGAGTATACGTTTTTTAGAAGTCGGCGATGGAAGTTGAGCATACCGGTTCAGGTTGGAATAGGCACAAACCACAGCACGCGTAGATTCAATAACGATTTACAGTTTACTGGAAAGTCGGTGGTATTACCGATTGAACCAGGAGTGAATGCCCTGTATTATTTCTACGACTGGTTGGGTGCCAAAGCGGGTGTGGGTTATCGACTTACCTTTGGGAAATCATTAACATCATTAAGCGGTACGTATTACAACCTTGGTGTAGCTGTAATTGCTGGTGAGCTGTACCAGCGAATTAAACATAAAGACCGAAAGATATTTGAGTTTTAGGTGGTTTAGGCTGATTCTTTTGCCGTTTCTCGATACAATGTACTCCTATCGTCGTCCATCATTCGAAATGACAAAAGTTGGTATGAAGGATTGCTGAACGGAACATCGTGTAGTCTGGTCCTGGTTCATCCTAAAATCATGTTGTTTTCTTAGGTCATTACCTAGAATGTGCACTTTTGTCGTTTCTCGATACAATGTACTCCTATCGTCGTCCATCACTCGAAATGACAAAAGTTGGTATGAAGGATTGCTGAACGGAACATCGTGTAGTCTGGTCCTGGTTCATCCTAAAATCATGTTGTTTTCTTAGGTCATTGCCTAGAATGTGCACTTTTGCCGTTTCTCGATACAATGTACTCCTATCGTCGTCCATCACTCGAAATGACAAAAGTTGGTATGAAGAATGGCTGAAGGGAACATCGTGTAGTCTGACCCAATTGGGCAGTTGAATAACCAGATTAAACAAAAAACGCCCCGTAGGTATACGGAGCGTTTTCAAATTCGTTTAGCGCAGGTTAGTTCTGCGGATCAGGATTCATGCGCTTATCATATTCCTCTAACATAATTTCGGCAATACGACCTACGTTATCGGCTGGAGGATTTTTGTACATGATCTTTTTATTCTCATCCAGCAAGTACACCTGAGGTGTAGAAATGATGTTGTAATCCTTTCGGTACGTCGATTTGTTGAATGCATCCATTACGTTGATCCAGTTTAGATTATTTTTCTTGATGTATTCTTTCCAGCCTTCCCAATCACCTTGGGTATAAATGGCGTAAACCTCAACACCACGGCTCTTCATTGAGTCGTACATTGCTTTGAGCTTTGGAAGTTCTTTTTTACAGTGACCGCACTGGTGATCCCAGAAAACGGCAATAGTAACAGGTGCGTTTATCTTGTGCAGTTCGTAGCTGCGTGCAAAGGTAGAGTCAACCAGCGTCATGTTTGGAGTGATTCGACCACATAGTGTAGGACCAATTTTACCAGCGTGCTCACACATCTTTGCAACCAGTGCAGAATCTGCCCAATACGCTCTTCCGGCACAGTAATAGTTCTTAGCCATATGATGCAATACCTTATCCATACACATCATTTTCGACTCTTCATGATGGTTTGTGTTCCACCAAACGGTGTATTTATACAATTCCATGGCGCCGCCTTTTTCAATGCGCGTGCACAGTTCATCTATGGCAGGGATAAGGGTATCGGGTGATTGCACAAATAATTTGGTTATGTAATATTCCAATTTACCCTTGTAAAGCGGTGTGCGTATCATACCGTCATCTTTCAAATCGAAATTGTCCCAGTAGTGTTCTACGTAGTATTCGTACTTCAACCCCGTGGTGTCGTCTTGTAATTCATCTGGAATTGGAACATCGATAACAGCACGGAAAACCTTGGCTGCAAACGTGTTGGAATACTGCTCAACCAGTTCCTTCCGTTTTTCGTTCACTGCTAAATCGATATCCTTGATCTCCTGGCGTAAACGTCCTTTCTCGTCGGCGTCATCCGTTGCTTTGTATTCGTCGATAAGCTGACGTCTTTTGATACCCGGGTCTACCGAGAACTTATCAAATGCAAAAAAGGCTTCGTTATCGATGGAGCCTCGTACTTCCTTTTTCAGAGGAGACAGTGTAGTGTCGAAATCTATTTCGAATTCCTGATCATCGTTCGGAACTACGAATTCGATGTATGTTTTTTTAGGAAGTACAATAATGTAAATCCCGTTTAAGAGTTTGTCTGGTCCTTTAAAGACTACCTGGCTTGCTCCATTGACTTTAGAAGTGTCTACAATTCTGTTCTGATCATTGTAATAGTGTGCTAATATGCATTCATCTCCGGGCTCAAGGCCATCAACCGTAAACTTGATGTTGTGTTGAGCCGATACCATTCCAGCACTGATTAACAGGCCAACCAATAAGGTCTTAATATGTTTCATATAAATATGTTGTCGTCAAAGATGTACAAAAATAAGGTCTAGTTTGTTTTAAGTTTGTTACAAAGATTATGCCCGAAGGAAAAAGGTTGCATGAAGAGGAGAATTCCATCTCGTTTTTTGAGATGGTTCATCAGGTTACGAAGCTAGTACCTTATGGACGTGTAACCAGTTATGGTGCTATCGCCAAATACCTGGGGGCGGCGCGTTCGGCTCGGATGGTAGGCTGGGCTCTGAACAGCAGCAAAGTTTCTATTGACGATATACCTGCACATCGCGTGGTTAACCGTTTGGGACAACTGAGTGGTAAGGCACATTTCAAAAACGTACCCATGGAAGACCTGCTCAAAGCGGAGGGCATAGTGGTTGAAAATCTCCAGATTGTTAATTTCAAACAGATTTTTTGGGATCCAGGCCTTGAACTGTCCCTGGACGCGGAGTGAGATACTGCACTGGAAAAGAGCACGAAGAAAAATTTGTGAAAATTTTGTCAGGAACGAACATTTATACGAACGAAAAATGAGCAGACCCGTTTAGTTAAGGTCGGCACATTTTTTAATATAAAAGCGATGTATCAGGAGGCCTTAGGCCTCCTTTTCTTTTTTAACAGACGGAACGATTCCGATATTTTCTTGAAAATAGGGACATGTGCATCCTTGCTTGAACCTAAGGTCCAGGACATAATAAGAAATACATTTTTCTTCCCTTCGATAACGGTGAGATAATAGGTGAGGTCGTCGTCGGCGTCGGCAAAAAAACCGGTTACACTGGATGATATGGCGGGTAGACCGTGGATTTTGGTTTCCCGGTATGTATTGGTTGTTGCACCAATCAGGTCTTGTTCTACATACCCCCGCTGGTATGCCAAATAGTTGGCAACAAAACTGGCCGTGTCGTTATAATAATCCTCAAATCTTATGTTTTGTGCAGCGGGTTCAATTGGTTCATCGATGACCATCGTATACATATTGGTGAACACGTTTTGGTATTGTAAATCAGCGTCATCGTTTAAATCACGGGTACGCGACATGCTCTGGGGTATCTGAATATCGTATTTCCCCTTTACACGAACCGTTTTAAACTCGGTATCTTCAAGCTTGGATTCACAACTGGTAATGGTGTATAGAACAGTTAAGATGATTATTACACTGGAAAGTTTATTCATGCCGCATTAATTGGAAGACGAATATCGGAAAAGATCAAGAATGATAAAGGCACAAAAAAAGCCAGCTCTGTTCAGATAACGATCTGAATCGGAGCTGGCTTGTTATTTATGTGTGCTTTTATTTTAGCTTTCGTTTCACCTCTACTTCGGTATAACATTCAATAATGTCACCGATTCGGATGTCGTTGTAGTTTTTGATTTGCATACCACATTCAAATCCGCGGTTAACTTCCTTAACGTCGTCTTTGAAGCGTTTAAGGGCAGCGAGTTCACCGGAGTAAACGACAACACCATCACGGATTAGTCGCACCTTGTTGTCTCGGAATACTTTACCATCGGTAATCATACAACCCGCAACGGTACCCACCTTGCTAATCTTAAATACTTCACGAATTTCGGCGTTACCCGTAATTTGCTCTTCAAACTCAGGAGCAAGCATACCTTCCATCGCAGACTTAATTTCTTCGATTGCCTGGTAAATGATAGAATACAGACGGATATCGATTTCTTCCGCTTCTGCCAGTTTACGAGCAGATGCAGCAGGTCGAACCTGGAAACCAACGATAATCGCATCCGATGCACTTGCAAGAAGTACATCAGACTCGGTAATCTGTCCAACCGATTTATGGATTACATTAACCTGTATCTCTTCGGTAGAAAGCTTCAATAACGAATCAGAGAGTGCTTCGGCAGAACCATCCACATCAGCCTTAACAATAACCTTAAGCTCCTTAAAGTTTCCAACGGCCAATCGACGTCCAATCTCATCAAGTGTAATGTGCTTGGTAGTACGAATACCTTGCTCGCGTTGCAGTTGCGCACGCTTGTTGGCAACGTCTTTGGCATCCTGCTCTGACTCGAATACCTGGAACACGTCACCCGCTGTAGGTGCTGAAGTAAAACCAAGGATGTTAACCGGAGCTGAAGGCAATGCCTCTTTAACCGGTTTCATTCGTTCGTTAAACATCGCACGTACACGACAGAAGTGGTGACCGGCTACAAGCGGATCTCCAACCTTAAGCGTACCTTCCTGTACCAGGATCGAAGCCAAAACACCACGACCTTTATCCAATCGCGCTTCCATAACCGAACCTTTTGCTCGCTTATTTGGATTTGCCTTAAGTTCTAATAATTCAGCTTCCAAAAGTACTTTCTCCAACAACTCATCGATGTTGATGCCTTTTTTCGCTGATATTTCCTGGGCCTGATATTTACCACCCCATTCTTCCACAAGAATGTTCATAGAAGAAAGTTCTTCCCGAATCTTGTCTGGATTAGCCGCTTCGCGGTCAATTTTGTTGAATGCAAAGACAATAGGCACACCTGCCGCTTGTGCGTGGCTAATGGCCTCTTTCGTTTGCGGCATCACGCTGTCATCTGCAGCAATCACGATAATTGCAACGTCGGTAACCTTCGCACCCCGTGCCCGCATCGCGGTAAACGCTTCGTGACCTGGTGTATCTACAAACGTGATCCGTTTTTTATTCTTTAACTCTACTTCGTAAGCAGCAACGTGCTGAGTAATACCACCGGCCTCACCGGCAATTACGTTTGCATTACGGACGTAGTCCAATAACGAAGTCTTACCGTGGTCAACGTGACCCATTACGGTTACAATTGGCGCTCTTTCTTCAAGATCTGCCGGATCGTCCACCTCTTCTTCAAACTCCACCTGTTCTTCAGCATCGACAAACTGTACTTCAAATCCGAACTCGTCGGCTACCACCTGAATGGTCTCTGCGTCAAGTCGTTGGTTAATTGAAACCATCATACCCAAGGAGAAACATGCGGTAATAATCTCATTCACCGATACGTCCATCAAGGAAGCCATCTCATTCGCTGTAACGAATTCGGTGATTTTCAAGATCTTGCTTTCAAGCTCTTGTTGTGCCATTTCCTCTTCACGCACCGATCTGTGATCATCACGTTTCTGACGTCTTAGTTTCTGACGGGAAGCACCACCTTTACCGGCTTTCTTGCTACCAAGCTTAGCCAATGTTGCCTTGATCTTGTCTTGAATTTCTTTTTCGGTGATTTCCTCTTTCGGCTCATCTTTACCTCTGCCTTTTTGGAATTTACCTCCTTTAGAGAAATTCCTGCCACGGGCTGTTACAGGTGAACCAGGCTTGGTTGTTCGTTTACGTTTTTTACGTTGATTATCTTCAGGTTTCCCTCCACTACTTGCCACTTTTTTAGGCTTCGGTGGGTCTGGAAGTTCAATTTTACCTTTGATGGTTAATCCACCCAATTTTTCGTATTTCGGGCGAATAACGTTTTCTTTGGCTTCTTCCTTTTTTGGTTCCTCTGTAGTCTTTTCTTCTGCAACTGGTTTTTCTACTGCAGGTTTGTCTTTCGATTCTTCCTTTGCAGCAGGTTCTTCCGTTTTAGTTTCTTCTTTGACCTCTTCCTTTGGAGATTCGGCAGCAGGTTTTTTCTCCTCAGCTTTCGGTAGGTCTTCGGTTTTTTCCTCAGTGGTTTTCTCTTCTTTTTTGGCTGGTGGATCAAGAGAGATTTTACCAAGTACTTTTAAACCGGGAAGGTCTTTTTTGCCGGCGTTGTTTTCCTCTGCCGGTTTTTCTTCTTTTACTTCTTCCGTTACAGGAGTTTCAACAACCGGTTTTTCGGCCTTTGGTTCTTCTTTAACCTCTTCCTTTACAGGTTCTTCAACCTTTTCCGATTTACGGCTTAACCCAGTGTCTTTGATCAGAACGATATCCGGTGCTCCGTTGTCCTGCTTTTTCTTTTTAGGGGTCGACTTTTTATCAGCAGTAAGGGTTTCGTCCTGGCGACGAATGTTAATCTCAAGGGCTTGGGACTCCTCCTTAGCTTGTTTGTCTGAACGGTACTGTTTTTCTAGAACATCATACATCTCCTGGCCAATCTTAGCCGTCATTTTCATGTCTACCTCAAACCCGCTTTGGTTGAGATATTCAATCAAACTCTTCCAGCTAACATTGAGTTCTGCTGCTACTTTTGATATTCTATGCGTTTTTCCAGCCATTAATATACTTTTTAATTACCGTTGAACATCCACAAATATCATGAAGTAAACGCGAACCGACCATATGTATATGATTGCCCGTTACTTCATGATAAATGTTCTGTTGTCCACTTTTATCTTTTTATTCATCACCAAGTTTATTCAAACTCAGCTTCAAATATTTTCTTAATCTCAACGATGGTTTCCTCCTCCAATTCCGTTCTGCGAACTAAATCGTCGTTGGCCATCTCCAATACACTTTTGGCGGTATCCAAACCAATTGCTTTCAGCTCATCAATGATCCACTCATCAATTTCGTCTGTGAATTCGTCCAGATCCACATCAACATCGTCCTCTTCAATCGTCTCTCTGTACACGTCAATGCTGTATCCTACCAATTTGCCGGCTAATTTAATGTTAAATCCGCCTTTACCGATAGCCAGGGATACCTGATCGCTCGGCAAATATACATCAGCACGCTTCTCTTCCTCGTTTAAGGTTATGTTAGAAACCTTAGCCGGACTTAACGCTCGCTGAATATACAATTGAACATTGGCCGTAAAATTGATTACGTCAATGTTTTCATTTCTTAATTCCCGCACTATACCGTGAATACGAGATCCTTTCATACCCACACAGGCACCTACAGGGTCGATACGATCGTCGTAGCTCTCTACTGCTACTTTAGCTCGCTCACCCGGCTCGCGTACTACGTTCTTAATGGTAATTAAACCATCAAGAATTTCAGGTACCTCTAATTCAAATAATCGCTCAAGGAAGATAGGAGCCGTTCTTGACAGGATAATTCGCGGGTTGTTGTTTTGCATTTCTACACGCAGTACAACGGCGCGAATGCTATCTCCCTTTTTGAAGAAGTCACGGCCAATCATTTCCATCTTCGGAAGGATCAACTCGTTTCCTTCATCGTCAAGGATCATTAACTCACGTTTCCAGATTTGGTAAACTTCACCGGTAATAATCTCTCCAACACGATCTTTATACTTCTTAAATAACTCGTCTTTCTCTAACTCAAGAATACGCGACAATAAGGTTTGTCTGGCGGCAAGAATAGCGCGTCGGCCAAAGTCGAGTAGTTTAATCTCCTCAATAGCGTCCTCACCAATTTCGTAATCGTCTTCAAGCTTTCGGGCATCTTCGATGTTGATTTCCTGATTTTCATCTTCCACCTCATCCATGTCAACGATCTTTCGGTTACGATAAATTTCAAGATCACCTTGCTCGGTGTTGATAATGATATCGAAATTTGAGTCGTCACCATATTTTTTTCGAAGCATGCTTCGAAATACATCTTCCATTACGGCCATCATTGTGGCACGGTCGATGTTCTTGAACTCTTTAAATTCCGCAAACGATTCTACAAGTCCTAAAGTCATTTTCTTTCTTATTTAAAAGATAAAACTACTGTTGATTTAACTATGTCGCTTAACCGTACTTCTACAGCTTCGGCAACCTTTTTTTCTTTCTTTTCTTTTTTAGTCAGCGGAGGAACAACCACAATGCTGCTGTCCTTCACTTCTGTTAACTTGCCAGTGAAACTGGTTTCTTCCGTTTCAATGTCAAGGCTACGCCCAATATGCTTGCCATATTGACGAATGTGTTTTAACGGTTTGTCTGCTCCCGGACTCGACACTTCAAGAATAAAGGCATCGGCTTCAAAATCTTCTTCATCAACCACCTTGGATATGGCCCGACTGATCTTGGAGCACTGGTCGATGCTGATACCTTCATCGCCATCAATTAATACCTGAATTTTACGGCTACGATCTCCACCAACGACATCAACCACAAAGTAGGGTGTATCTTCTACCTCAGATTCTGCCAGTGATTTTATCGTGTCTAAAAGCGCCATTCTTTAAGCAA
>DIYD01000192.1:14591-15304 GCA_002428905.1 Bacteroidetes bacterium UBA6063
CATTCTTTAAGCAAAAAAAAGAGGGAATTTGTATTCCCCCTTTCTGTTCTCCGTTATTAACGCCGCAAAAGTACACATTTTTAGGTGAAATGTAAAACGTATCCTAAGGTATTCGAAAACGGGCTTTAACTACCGTATTCTTACTCAGAACTACCGTAATCCGGCTGAACCGCGAGCCTAAGCACAAATATCGATACATTTGTGTACCCAAATGAAAGCATTACTCGTAGACGATGAACAGCATGGCCGTGAGAATCTGAAAATTTTACTCAGTAGACATTGCCCAGAGGTTTCTCAAATTGAAACCGCTTTTTCGGTTGACTCAGCTGTCGACGGTCTTAAAACGTATAAACCAGACATCCTTTTCCTCGACGTTCAGATGCCAGGTAAAGATGGATTTCACCTACTCAATGAGGTAGATACCTCAGAGATGTCGGTCATTTTTGTCACTGCGCACGACGAATATGCATTGCGCGCTATAAAATGTGGCCCCACGGCATACATTCTTAAGCCGATTGACATCGATGATTTACAAGAGGCCGTAAGTCTAGCCGTGGAACAACGCGCTGCAAAATATCAACGTCAACCCGATTACAAAAACGCCATTCAGCAACTAACCACGTCACTCCATGATGGTAAATCACCCGATAAGATATGCCTATCGCATACGTCGAAGCTTCAGATCATAAACATCAGCGACATCGTCCTGGTTC
>DIYD01000192.1:15387-32520 GCA_002428905.1 Bacteroidetes bacterium UBA6063
ATCGTCCTGGTTTCATCCGACAGTTATTATTCGATCTTCCATCTAAAAGACAAAAAGAAAATTGTGATCTCTAAAACCCTGAAGTATTATGAGGAGATATTAGGTTCGTCATTTTTACGTGTGCATCGGTCGCATTTGGTAAACATCAACTGCATTGAAGAATTTGTGTACGAGAATAGCTCAGTTACCCTCAACAATGAAATGCGTATACCAGTTTCCAGACGAAAAATTAACGAAGTAGTCGAACGATTAAAGACGATGGCCTAAATGCGTTGGCTGGCAGCCATTTTTTTATCCTTATTCCTGATCCGTGATGCTTCTGCACAAGACATCATTGCGCGTAATATTAATACCGATGACGGACTGCCATCGTCAGAGGTTTACTCCATAATTCAAGACAGTGCCGGGTTTATATGGATTGGGACGGACAACGGACTGGCACGATACGATGGTAAATCGTTTAAGGTGTTTTCGACCAAAGATGGGCTACCAGACAACACGGTATTGCGGTTAAATCAGGATGAAGATGGAAAGATTTGGCTCACCACGCTTTCAAAAGACATTGTTTATTACCATGAGGGAGAGTTTCACCCTTTCGACTATTCATTTTCCGATAGTATTTACGGCAGGCGTTATGAAGTTCCGGTTCCCATAGGAACAGATTCCGCTGGTAGATTGGTTATAGAATCGCTGTTGCACACAATTATGGCAATGGATGATGGGAACCATACATTTAGTTGCTTTACAGGTGAACCGTTTGGCATACCCGCTCATGAGGCAAACTCGGTCTTTGAGACTATTAAAGTGGTGAATGGGCAGCGGGTGGCACATGAAAAGGTGTCAAGGAGAGATCCCATGCCTAAGGAGTTTAGCGTAGAAGATAAGGGCGACTTTTATATCATTAATGGCCCTTTTGATTTGAGTCATACAACGCCTGGTTTGTACTATCACAGACGTATGAACTCGGGTCGTGTTGTTTCCATCAACGGTCATGGGCACTATGTAGTTTCTAATCGGGACAGCGTTTTTGAGTCGGGATACCTGGAAGCGAAACCACTCAATCACATTTATGTTCAGCCCAATGGAGATGTTTGGGTGTGCTCACGCACCGGTGCCTGGCGATTTCAGAACGAAGACTTTCAGAAACCCGAACACTTTTTAAAAGGGCAGTTTAATACCGGTGTGTTGCTCGACAAAGAAGGTAATTACTGGTTTACAGATCACAATAAAGGTATGTGGGTAACGAACAACATCCATTTCAGGAAGTTGAAAGTGCCTGCAAGTTCCGATGACTTTCGAATTGCTGAAATTAAGGTTCGAAACGGAACCCTCTGGTTTAGTAGCATCGATGGGCATATTTGGAATATCGATGCGAATGAAACGCTGTCATTTGTATACGAGGATAAGCGAAGAACATACGATGTTTACCCCTTTGAAGTTGGCCGGAACGGAGACTTAATACTGCCCAATGGTTTAAAGCTTGGATCGAATGGTAAAACCAAGCTGGAGGGAGATCGGATAGGGTTTGAACGTGACAAAGCCATTGTACGCTATGGAGACCATTTTCTTGTTGCTACCTCGCTTGGTATTGCAGGTAGACATGCAGATGGACATTGGAACTATGCTTCGCATGATATTATAAACGACTCTGTTCGTTTTGACACCATTCAGGGGAGATGGAGTGAGCGTTGTAATGCAATTCTGGTTGAAAATGAGTCTGACCTATGGTTAGGGACGCTGAATGGTTTGTTCAGGAAAAGCGATGGTCGCTATAGTAAAGTAGCGCCTGAAGACTCCTTACTCCAACATCGCATTATGGCGTTGGCTCACATCGACAAAAATCATATCGCTATTGGAACGAAGGGGGCAGGTTTGCTCATTTACAACAAAAGCAATCACGACGTACTTCAGGTAGACGAGCGCCTTGGATTAACCAGTGATATGGTACGATCGATTTGTGTAAAAGGCTCAAAGATCTATGTTGGGACGAACCGCGGCCTTAATTTAGTTAACCTCAATACTGATTTAAGTTTTCGGAACGTGTTCCGGTTCAATATCCATAACGGTTTAGAATCGAATGAAGTGAACTCGATTGCGTCGTTTAATAACAAAATTTGGCTTGCTACGGGCAAAGGTGTAATCTATGTAAATGAAGACAAGTTAGTGCCCAATACATGGGCGCCACCCATCTTCATTACGGGGGTGCAAGCGAACGATTCCAATATTGCATTTGAGTCGGGGTATTTAGATTTAAAGGTATCCCAACGGTATTTAACATTTAGTTACAATGGCGTTGCGTATCGGGCAGGGAATCGGGTTAAATACAAGTATATCCTATCCGGATTTGACCCGGATACGACCTTTACAGGGAACAGTCTGGCGCGGTATACCAACTTATCTCCAGGGGAATATACCTTTCGCGTTTGGGCACAAAACGAAGACGGATTTTGGAGCGAACAGCCGGCTACCATTAGCTTTATAGTGCCCCATAAGTTCACAGAGACCTGGGTGTATACGTTAACCTGGCTCTTGTTGTTGATTTCTGTTGGTAGTATGATCTTCTATTATTTCTACCGGCGAAAACAAGACAAACTAGCCATAGAACTTAAGACTTCCGAGTTGAAACAACAGGCGTTAGCTGCCCTTATGAATCCGCATTTTATTTACAATTCACTCTCGGCCATTCAGCATTTCATCAACACGGATAACGGCGAAAAATCGAACCTTTATCTATCCAGGTTTGCCAAATTAGTCCGGCAGAATTTAAATGCGGTGCGTAACGGATTTGTAGTACTGGAAGATGAAATTGAGCGATTACAACTCTATCTCGAAATCGAACATATGCGGTTTGGAGACAAACTCAGTTATGAGCTCATTTTAGATGAGACTATGGATGATTTAACGCTTGAGATTCCATCCATGATTCTTCAACCCTTTGTAGAAAATGCCATATGGCATGGAATTCTCCCACAGGATAGGCAAGGGTACATAGAAATTATGTTCCACATGTACTCCTACGATATTTTGGAAGTACTCATAACAGATAATGGCCCGGGAATTGAAAATTCTGAAAACGAAGAGAAGCCACACCATACATCGATGAGTATGGATATTACTCGAGAGCGTTTAAAACTACTTGGAAAGAAAACGGGGAAGGAGTACGCCATAAGCATTACCGATATCGATACAGAGGAAGGCGGAACCCAGGTATACCTGCAAATACCGGTAAGGTAATTATCGTAAAATTTACCATAACCGTTTACTTGCCCAAAGGCCTCGTTTACCTTTAATAAGACACTCACCTGTAAACGAATTTTGGTAAGAATGCGTCATGATTATACACTTGTCAAACAAACCAAGCCAAAAATTGAAATAAGCTGTTCTAACCATGCAAAAGTGCCAGAAACAAAGCTGACGCTTTGCTCAAGATATAGCTGGTATGTATTGAATTACTAGCGGCTACCATGTTAAAATCGCTTTTATCGGGCCTCTTTTAGAGGCCTTTTTGTTTGACTACTTAAAGGGATCGCTAAACTTAGGATCGCTCAGGAATTCAGTATCTGTAAGTGTTTTCAAAAATGCGATCAGGGCAGCTTTCTCAGAAGAAGTGAAGTCGTATTTCACCGGATTACCCATGTTGTCTTTTAAAAACGGTTGAAGCGTAGGATGCGCCTGAATGCCCGTACTGTAATGGTCAATCACTTCTTCCAGACTTGCAAAACGACCATCATGCATATAGGGTGGTCTCACGGCAATGTTCCGCAATGAAGGCACCTTGAATTTACCCCGATGACCGTTTATTCCTGTCGTTTCATAAACTCCCTGATCTTCAGAAGAACCAGCATCAAGACCATTGTTTGTGGCGATGGTTGAACCATTTGGAGCCAATAAAGGTGCAACAAATGCCTCGCTAAGGTGACAGGCGTTACAAGACGGAGCTGCTAAATTCTGCGCGTTAAACAGCCTTTTACCCAAATTCTCTTGATCAGTGAAGTTTGGGAAGTCTTCCAACGGGCTATTCACACGACTTCTACCTGCATCGTATTTAGCATTAAAGCTCATCATGCTTCGTACAAATTGAGCAAGCGATTTAGCAATTCGGTCTGATGTAACTTCACTATCCCCAAAGGCTTGCGTAAAAAGAGTAGCAGCATACGGCTGGTCTTGTACTATTTGCACCACTTCTTCAAGTGTCAAACCCATTTCAACAGCATCCTGAAACGGCATTAATACCTGATCTTCTAACGTTTCGGCACGCTCATCCCAAAAGAATTTCCCGGTATCGTAAAACCGTGCATTGGTCAACCCCATCGAATGTCTGCGCGTATGGCCACCTTCAAACCCTTCGCTAAGAATTACATCATCGCTAAAGCCTATTTCCTGCTTGTGGCACGACGCACAGGCAATGGTTCCATTCTTGCTCAAATCCTTTTCATAGAACAAAACTCGTCCCAATGTAGCACCATGATCGGTAACCGGGTTTGACGCTGGTGTGTTATCACTTTCACTCGCAGCAAATTGAAACTGAAAACGAGCTGGATATGCATTCGTAGTGAAATGCACAGGTAACGTAACATCCGAATAATTGTACGGCGTTTCCGGTAAGTCTAGTTCCGCCAAAGGGTTGTCTTCTGGCGTTGGATTGATGCTTTCAGCCTCTTTACATGAGGATAAAAACAAACTTAGAACCAGCGTCGCACCAAGTAAAATGGCCACAACCCACTGGTTTAATTTTTTAAGATTTACCGATTGCTGCATAGTATTTCTCTTTGGTTAATTTGTCTGAGACAGAGAGAAAAGGTTGCAGCTGAATTGCGATTAATTTCGAATTGTTATCAAACTTCCGTTTCTAAGCACATTGTACCGTTTCAATGGGAAACGACTAGGCCCTTGCAACACAAAACCATCAAAACTGTATAGGCTCTGGCAACACTGATTAAAGGTGTCGTTTTCATATACACCACAGCGCAACTGAATGTTTGCAGAATCGACCTGGACAAAGGAACAATCTACATCCGGATGGAAGGTACATGTGCGCTCAAGTGCATAAAACTCATCGTCGAAGTTATGCACTAGAAATATACCTCGGTGGCCACCTTCCAATAGTGAAAATCCACCTAAATTTTGTAAATGAAAGTGTAGCGGTAAATCCATGTTTACCGTAATGCTTACCGGAACATCCGGTATAAATACCTGGCCGTTGGGTGGTGTATTGTCATCACAACCCGATGCCACAAAGGCAAAAAACAGTATGACTGCGAGTTTACGCATAGGTGTAAAAACCTTTACCTGTTTTTCTACCGTGGTGACCTGCATCTACTTTTTGTTTCTGAATACGACTTGGTCTGAATTTTCCATCTTGATAGAACAGATTGTACATAGACTCTGTTACGGAAAAATTGGTCTCTACTCCAATAAGATCCATCAGCCTAAAGGGCCCCATTTTGAACCCACTGGACTGCAACAAATCATCGATATCTTCATGTGAAGCAACATTTTCTTCCAGAACTTTTAGACCTTCTACATAAAAATGGCGCGCAACCCGATTAACAATAAACCCAGGGGCGTCTTTGGCCATAATAGGAACTTTCTTGATTTGTTTCACAAAGTCGTAAGCGGTTTGTGCTACTTGTTCAGATGTATGGGCTCCGCTGACAACCTCAACCAACTTCATGATGTGCGCAGGATTGAAGAAATGTATACCCACAACACGTTCAGGGTGCGGTATGGCGGCCGAGATTTGCGTGATTGGAATAGAAGAGGTGTTTGTGGCAAGAATGCATGCATCATCATTCACCCTGGCCAGGGTCTGAAACAGTTGAATTTTAACATCGAGCCGTTCTACTACAGCCTCAATAATGAGATCACAAACCAGATTTTCAAGTGCATCGGTTGTGCCAATATTGGTCAACGCATTTGCCTTTGTAGCCTCGTCTAACTTACCAAGAGATATACCTTTGTCCAGATTCTTCTCAATGGAAGCCTTAGCCTTAGTTAGTGCCTCTGCATTCAGGTCAAATAAGGTTACAGTGTGACCGGCCATGGCACATACCTGCGCAATGCCAGCACCCATAGTTCCTGCTCCAACAATTCCTACTTTCATAGTATACCGCGATTATTCTTCGCCTGCGTTAATTTTAAATTTGATCGAAAAGATATGCGAGTAGTTCGTGGCAGCTGCACTGCTCACATTAGCCATAGCATAGTCCAGTGCAAATTTATCCAGGTTTACGCCAACGCCAATATTGGGTTGAAATGACCACAACTCTCTATCGTCAATTTTTGTAACCTGTTGAATAGTGCCTAGACCACCACGGATAAATACTGCATCGGAGTAGCCTAATTGAACCCCAAAATACGGATCGGCACTAATGACATTAGATTTAAGAACGGTATTTCGCTTACCGTCGGTGGTAATATTTACGTTAAACTCACCGTCAAATGAGTACTTTTCGCCAATGTCTATATGTTTTGCGGCACCCAGGATAAACCGTGGTAGCGTGATCTCCAACGAGTTTTTAGGTAGTGGTTGGTCTAATTGACTTAACACATCTTTTTGTGCATCTGTGAAGGTATAGTTCCAGGCATTAAATGTACTTGTTACGTCTCGGGCAACGAGGGCAAACTGCCAATCGTTATCGGCCTTGTATTGCATTGCAGCATCGATACCAAAGCCCCAGGCCGAAGCAAACTGACCGGCCTTACGCCGCACAATTTTAGCATTACCTCCCATGCTTAGTCCATTGCGCAGTAATTTCTGAGCATAACTAAAAAGAAAGGCATAGTCAACCGCAGAAAATTCGGTAATCAGGTCATAATCGAACTGGCCATTTTTTAATATGTCCAATGTGTTTGGAATACCATCAACTCCCATGCGTACAAAAGAGACCGCCATGGCATTGTTTTCTCCCGTTTTAAAACCGAGTGCACCGTAATCGTAATTGGCAATTCCTGCGAAGTAGTTCGAATGCATGTAACTGACCTGCAGATTGTCTTCAAGGTGTACTAGCCCGGCAGGGTTCCAATAACCTGCAGTAACATCATCAACAGAAGCAACAACAGCCTGAGACATGCCAAGAGCCTTACCTCCTACACCAACGTTCAGGAATTCATTCGAATATTTATACGTGTTCTGTCCGAAGGCGATGGTCATCAGCCCAATCAAACAAAACGTTGCAATGGTTTTCTTCATTATTTCAATTCATCTTCAAGCTGCCCGATGTATTCAGGCATCTGGGTCGTGAGTTCGTGCACTATATCTTTTAGAAGTGCTTTCTGCTTATCGGTAAACGGGTCTAACCGCATTTTAGTACTTATCTGACCCATCGCATACACAATATTATCGCTTTCGCGATAGGTTTCGAGGTATCGGAACTTCAAAAAACGGTCAAAGCCTTCCCTAAACCTATCAAAATTAGAGAATTCGTGTCGTGCAAGAAAAGCAACCAGGGTCTCAGTATCTACCAATTCGAGATCGGTGTACAGGTTACTGGCCAAATTCGGATGTTTTAAGATCAAATGATGATCCATAATGAGCTCGACGAGAATATGGGCAACAAACCAATCGCGCTTGATGTCATGTTCACTTTCACGTATACGCTGGGTTACGTATTCCATTGCATGAAGAAAACCTTCCCAGGCATGAAAAATCTTATCGCTTTGCACGTGCTGAATACATCCTTTAAGTAAAGACGCCTCGTTGTTTGGCAAGGCTCCATCCATGTTTAGGTTGAGCTTTGTGCCTTTGACAATGTTGCGGATGATATCCGGAAAAATTAACCCCAAATTGAAGTACGGATCCTTCTTGCGGTGATCAAAGTAGTAATGCGCGAGATAATTCATATAAACAGGCCTGACCTACGAAACGATTAAAGCCTGACAATGTTTAGAAACCGGTTTAAGAAATAAGGTGATCGGTATCACCGGCATCTCGTGGAACGCCGTTCGGGCCGATATACTTTTGGTCTGTCATCGCCAACACGAAATAGGCGATACCATAGAAATAGAACCACAACGAGAACCAGCCGCTTTTCCCAAAACTTCGCGATACCCGAATCCAGATATCAAATAATATGTAGATGTTTACGATAGGTATTAACGCCAGTAGACCGTACCATCTGGGCTTACCACCCATTTCGCCTAAGATCATCATATTGTATATCGGAACAATGCACTCCCAACCTTGGTATCCTGCCGCTTTATATACCTTCCAGGCAGCCATAACATAGGCCACAACGAGTCCTAAAGCAACAATGATTAGGGTAATAGCTACTAATGGTATCATACGTTTCTTAATTGGTTGTACATATATACTAAAAATTGAGGAAAATGTACGGAGTTGAATAAGAGAAAGTGAGAAATAGCGCTTAGTGAAGTAGAGTCGTTGACAAAAATCTATTGGGTTTCAACGATTGCCATTGCATTTTGACAATCAAATCCAATAATTTGCGTTGCTAATTTGAATTAACAACAAAAAATGAGAATACTAAGCGCACTTTGCATAAGCCTATTAAGTCTGATGGCCCTGGGCCAGGATCAATTTCCAACCAATGATGAAGGCAAGGCCGAATATCGATATGGTGAGTCGATAGAGAGTACCACTGCAGATCAGTTATATGATCGCGGGCTGGCCTGGGTAAATAAATTCTACAAGAGTCCGAATAGCGTTTTAAGAACACAGGACAAAGCGGCGGGCAAGATTGTTGGAAGAGCCCGGTTTAAGCTGTCTCAAACGGATAAAAAAGGGAATATCAACCCAAACGCGGGTTTCGTATCGTACCAAATTACCTTACAGTTTAAGGACGGTAAATACCGTTATATAATTGATAACATTCGTTGGGAACAGGCTTCATACTATGACGTAACCAAATGGAGCGACACAAACCAAAACAATTACAACGCTGAAAAATTCAATTCGTTTATTGCTCAAACGCAGAAATACTTCGATGAGCTAACGGCTAATTTGGAAGATTACATGAAGGTGGGAGAGGTTGAAAAAACCGACGATTGGTAAGGATCAACTTACGCTCGCCAGTAATACTTACACGTTTTACATCGAACAAGAATATTCTTGAACCGACGTGTTGGTGTACCAAGGGTTACCAAAATTTTTTCAATTCTGTTTAAAAGTCGGTTGCCTGATACAGGTTTGATCTCAAACCCGTGATGGTGGCAATTGGGGCATGTTATATCTGTCATCGTAGTACATATTTAGTGTGCGTCAATAATATAACGTTTCCCAGGCGTATTTGTGCTATGATTTACGTCATATGACAAAGCCATTACAGTTTGATTGCCAGTAAGTTATACAAACATTCCAGGAGGGTTAAGTGTTCAATCTGGGTAATTGTGTAACGTTGTATTATGATAGGTGTACGATTTTCAGGTTATTTAGAATCACAGAATGCCGGTTCGGCGTTTGATCGCCTGTTCAATCTGTTCAAGGAATTACTCGTGCATACCAGCGGTGATGTGGCTGAAGCACTTGATTGGCTCACGGAACTCGATAAGGAATATCAACTTACAGACAATAACTACGGTGTTGGCGATTTTCTCAACGATTTGAGGGAGCAGGGTTATCTGAGAGAGAACGAAAACAGCGTTGAAATGCCGTCTTCCAAAATGGAACAAGCCATTCGAAAGGCTGCGTTGGAAGAGGTATTTGGAAAGATGCGTAAAGGGAATGCCGGAAATCATAACAGCAAACATGTGGGGAAAGGGGATGAGGTGCTACCCGAACTGCGGCAGTATAACTTCGGTGATGGTCTTGATAAAATAGCACTTACCGAAAGCCTGTTTAATGCACAGTTAAAGAATGGGTTGAACGATTGGACACTTTCATCGGAGGACTTACTGGTAAAAGAAACGGAATATCGCACGCAAACCAGTGCAGTACTTATGATCGATATCAGTCATAGTATGATTCTTTATGGTGAAGATCGCATAACACCCGCCAAAAAAGTAGCCATGGCATTGGCCGAGTTTATTCGAACTAAATACCCGAAAGATACCCTCGATATTATCGTGTTCGGAAACGACGCCTGGGAGATCAAATTAAAGGATCTGCCGTATCTGGAAGTGGGGCCTTACCATACCAACACTGTTGCAGGGTTGCGACTCGCCCAGGATTTACTGAAACGAAAACGGAATCCGAACAAGCAAATCATGATGATCACAGATGGGAAACCCAGTTGCCTTAAAGAGCCTACCGGCTATTACAAAAACAGCTTTGGCCTCGATCGAAAGATTGTGAACAAGACGTTGAACGAGGCAGCGGCTTGCAGAAGACAAAAGATAGGTGTTACAACATTTATGATTGCACAAGACCCTTATTTGAGACAATTCGTATCGGAATTTACGGAAACCGCCAGGGGGAAAGCCTTTTACAGTGGTTTGAATAACCTCGGTCAGTTTGTAATACACGATTACGCCAACAACAAAAGAAAAACGATTTAAGAGTGAAGAACATAACAACACTTGGTGAGCTCATTGAGAGCGGATATACATCCAAAAGCATTAAGGATGAATTACGTGACAACTTAATTCAGAAACTGCAGCACAATGAGGCCATTTTTGAAGGCATTTGGGGCTATGAAAACACAGTAATCCCTGATCTGGAGCGCGCAATTCTTAGTAAACACAACATCAATTTCCTTGGACTCCGCGGTCAGGCCAAGACGCGTTTGGCCCGTATGATGACACAATTACTGGATGAATACATCCCGGTGGTTGACGGCTCCGAGCTAAACGATGATCCGTTAAATCCAATAAGTCATTACGCCAAATGGCGCATTCAGGTGATGGGTGATGAGACACCTGTCAAGTGGTTGCACCGATCGGAACGATACGTTGAAAAACTGGCTACACCGGACGTGTCCATTGCCGATTTAATTGGTGATGTGGATCCGATTAAAGCAGTGAATGAAAAGTTGGAATACAACGATGAACGGGTGATACATTTTGGCATTATTCCAAGGGCGAATCGATGTATTTTTGTCATTAACGAGATGCCCGATTTGCAGGCTCGTATTCAGGTAGCCCTATTTAACATTTTACAAGAAGGCGATGTTCAGATTCGAGGATTTAAATTCAGACTACCCCTGGATACGCAGTTTATTTTTACAGCGAATCCGGAGGATTACACCAATCGGGGATCAATTGTGACACCGCTAAAGGACCGAATTGGAAGTCAGATTCTAACGCACTATCCGAAGACTATTGACCTGGCAAAGCGCATTACGCGGCAAGAGGCAAAACTCACATCGAATCAGGAAAAGCGTGTAGAAATTCCAGAACTACTGAGAGATTTGATTGAACAGGTTGTAATGGAAGCGCGCGACAATGAATATGTAGATCACAAAAGTGGTGTATCAGCTCGATTGAGTATTTCTGCCCTCGAGAATTTGGTGAGTACTGCAGAGCGACGTGTTTTAATCAATCAAGAAAAGAAGACCACCGTTCGAATTGTTGATTTACAGGGGGTTGTACCAAGTATAACGGGTAAAATTGAAATGGTTTATGAGGGGGAACAGGAAGGCTCGTTTAATGTAGCAAATATCCTGATAGGCAAAGCCATTCGTCACTGGTTCGAACGTTACTTCCCAATGACGGACAAACGCGATGGAGACGAAGTAGATCCATTCGAAAAGGTAGTAAACTGGTTTGAAGCAGGTAACAACATCAACCTCAATTATGACGATTCAGATGCGCAATATGCACGGGAATTGAACAAAGTGCATGGGCTAGCAGAACTTGTGGATACGTACATTGCCGACTCAGGTAAAATGGACAAATACACCTGGATGGAGTTTGTTTTGTTCGGACTTGCGGAGCACTCTCGTTTGAGCAAGAAGTTTGTAGAGGGAAAGACGTCTTTCTCCGATTTGTTGGGAGGATATTTAAGCTAGACCGCACTATGGACTATTTCAACCAAACAAGCGAGCGATTGCACTATCGAAAGATTGACCATACCGATATAGAAGCCTGGGTTGATTTCTTTCGCGACAATAAACAGCTGGCCTTTGTAGGTGTCAAGGACGACAAAGAACCCCAAGCACTTTCAACCGATTGGGTAACGAGCCGAATTGAGCGATATAAGACGGAGGAATACGGTTTGTTATCTGCCTTTGATGAGCAAACCGGAGAATTGGTAGGTATGGCAGGTATTATCCCTACGGAGCTTGAACATCAGAATTATTACCAGATCGGATATTCCGTAAAACCAAGATTTTGGAATCAGGGCTACGCCTCTGAAATGGCACTGCAGATGCAAAATTTTGCAGAAAAACATGTTCAAACATCTATGCTTATTGCCGTCATCAATCACGATAACATTCACTCTATTCGCATCGCTGAGAAAATGGGTATGTCTTTGTGGAAAGAGACCAATTTTAAAGGTAGTGACGTGCAGGTCTATGCCACGCATTACGTATAATAGAAAAACAACATCGAATACTTGATCAGTACACCTTCTCTGTAAGGTCGAACCTATGTTGCGCTCAAATTCGCAACAATGGAAGACGGCAAATCAACACTCGACAAAGTAAACTACTGGCTTCAGACCTCAATTGGACTGAAGATTTTCACCATCTGTGTATTAATCCTGCTTTTACTTATTCCAATGGCCCAGGTTGACCATTTGATTGAAGAGCGTAAAGAAAATCAAGACTCAGCCATTTGGGAGGTAAGTCAAAAGTGGGGGAATAGGCAAACCATTTCAGGTTTAGTGCTAACCGTTCCCTTTAAATCGGTTCGTACGGATGATGAGAATGGAAAGCCATATGTGACTGAGAAACGAGCGCATTTTCTCCCCTCGAATTTGGATGTACGTTCGACATTAGACCCACAGGTGCGTTACCGTGGCATTTACGAAGTTATTGTATATGAAGGGGCAATCTCCATTACAGGTACGTTCGACAAACCAAACTTTAAGAAGTTGAATATCAACGAAAAGGACGTTTTGTGGAACCAGGCGTATGTGAGTTTAGGCATATCTGATTTACGAAGTATCCAGGATCAAATTGTGCTGAACTGGAACGGCGAAAAGTATTCTTTCGACCCTGGCGTGTATAATTATGATGTAGTAAAAACTGGTGTAACGTCTACCATAACATTGGACGATTCGGATTCTTACTCGTTTAATCTTCAACTGAATCTAAATGGGAGCAAGCGACTTAGTTTTAGTCCATTTGGTAAGGTTACGAATGTGCACGTATCGAGTGACTGGTCCGACCCCAGCTTCGATGGTGCATTTTTACCGGATGAACGCGAGATTTCGGACTCGGGTTTTTCAGCAAACTGGAAGATTCTGCATTTAAATCGAAGTATCCCACAGCAGTTTATTGGCAAGTTAAACGAGTCCAATGAATGGGATTTTGGTGTAAAGCTCATGGTTCCTGTTGATCAATACCAAAAGAGCACCCGGGCAGTGAAGTATGCTATCTTGTTAATATCGCTGACCTTCCTGGTTTTCTTTTTCTCCCAAATCAAAAAACGACTTCGGGTACACCCGATTCAGTATCTAATGGTGGGTTTGGCTATATGTGTATTCTTCGTACTGCTCGTTGCCATTTCAGAACATTGGAACTTTGACGGAGCATACCTGGTAGGATCAATTTCTATGATATGTGTTATAACACTTTATTCGCATCTCAGTTTCCGTAACAAGGTGCTGACACGGGTGCTCCTCGGCACATTGAGCGCCCTTTATGCCTTTATCTATGTAATAATCCAATTGCAGGATCAGGCCTTATTGCTAGGTAGTATTGGGTTGTTCGTGATTTTGACAATTGTAATGTTCATGTCGCGAAATGTAGATTGGTATAACGTAGGGAAGAGGGGGTGACTTGTTTCGCAGGGTTGTCACAATTCCACGAAAAGGAGAATGAAAAAGTAAACCCGAATTGCGGGTAAGCTAACGTGCGTTTACTAACCTGTTCTGTACGATACATAAATCAAGACGTAGAAAATGATTGTGTAGGTGTAAATTGTACCTATGAAAATCAGATTAATGACAACCGCACTGGTAATATGTGCCGTGGCGTGTCAAACAAGTAACACGTCTAAAGGATCAAGTAAGCTGGATAAAAACCGACCTGTGATTGAGAACAGTATTGGACATCCGAAATCGGTTGAAAGTACAGGTATATTGGTTTATCCGTTAACGGGTTCTTTCGACTACGGAAAAGCCCGTTCTTACAAACGAGGACGTGAATATGATTATCAGAGCCTGACCTGGAATCTGGTATTTTTTGATCTTAATACCGGTGAAAAGCATTTACTGGTAGAGGACAAGGTAATACGCGTAAATGGCTATCAATACGAGGCTAAAAATCCATCTTCCGAAGGCATGGGTTCTATTACACCTCGAAATAATCGCCTGTATTATGAGTTGACGATGAACGACTTAAACGGTGACAGCTTGTTGGACCGGAACGACCTGAACCAGGTGTATAGTTCAGATACTGCAGGTAAGAATCTGAAGAGAATAAGTCCGGAGAATATGAACGTTGTCAGCTGGAGATTTGTTGATCGCCAAGACACCTGGATAGAATTCAGAGGTCGATTCAACAATAACAAAGACAGTATTCTAGATGATGACGATCCGTTTTCCATTCTGCATGTGAATGTACATGACGAGACAGTGCGAGAGGTTTTTTCTCCAAAAGATCAGGAAGCGTTGTTCAAAATTTACGAATCATCCATACCCAAAGGCCAAGACTAGTCTATTCCTTTATCAATCGGGTATACATAAAGGTCTCATCCGACCAGATGCGAACCACATATATTCCGGGTGATAATTCACCAATTCCAATACGAGCTTCATTTGTATTAATGTGTTGATTATGAACGATTTTTCCCTGTAGATTGAGAATGTCAATAGAGCTAATGAACTGATCCGATTGCACCATAACGTATTGTTGGGCCGGGTTCGGAATCAATCGTGTAGAACGTCTTAGAAGTTCAGCGACAGAGGAATTGCACGTGTCAAGTACTATTTGGGTTTCTGCTCGGGCTTCGCAACCACTCGAATCCGTTGCTTCGACGACTAGTTTTTCCTTTTTGGTAACGATAAACGCCGTAGCGGGGAATTTCGAACCTGCTTTATTCCAGGCATAGGATTTAAAACCAAGTGTTGCAACGGCTAATACGCTATCGCCAACACAGTATGGACCACTGGGGTACAAGGTTATGCTCAACGTTTTGGTTGATCCTTTATGGATGTATATACTATCACGGCATTTGTTTCCAGCGTTGTCTTCGAAGTCTAGCCAGTACCACCCACCAGATTTGACCCAGAGTAAGCGACCGGTCTTACCTGTGTTCCACTTGTAGTTCTTGTAGCCGTTTTTCGCTTCGAGTACCAACGAGTCGTTTCTACCACAAAGCGTTTTCTTCTTTCCGGTTTGTATGATTTCCGGGCATTTCTTACAGGTGTCTTTTACTACAATTTTGACCTCTTTTCGCGCTTCACAGCCAAGGCTGTCAACGGCTTCTAATACCAGAGTCTTAGTGTACCAGGCTGTGTAAACATACCTTGAATAACGCGCTCCTGTGTTCCACCAGTACGATTTAAATCCGGAAGTGGCTTCCAGCACAACTTTGTCGCCTGGGCAAACGACTGCAGGGTTTGGAACCGTTTGTACGGTCAACTTTTTACCTCCAAGCCCAATGTACACACTGTCTGTACAAATCTTCCCCCATTGAGTGGTGGCGGTAACAACATACCAGCCTTTTTTCTTTACCTTTATGATCCTATCCTTGGATCCGTCGTTCCATGAATAGGTCTTAAAACCGCTTTTGGCTTCGAGCAACATTGAATCCTTTTCACTGCAAAGGGCTTTTTTCTTACCCAGTTCAAGCAAGTTGTCGCAATCGTCTCCACAGATTTTAACCGTTACTCTAACGTCTTCTTTATGTTCACATCCCAGGGAATCAACTGTAGTAACCAGGTATCCAGTGGTTTGTGTCGGTGTCACTTTGATCATACGATCAGTTGACCGTGTGTTCCATGAATAGGATTTAAACCCTTCGCTGGCCTTTAAGGTTGCAGTGTCACCTTTGCAAATTTCCAGTGGGTTAGGTAAGTGGTTGATTGTTAACTTCTTCAAGCTCTTTTTCACCTCAATGGTATCGTAGCAGTATTTTCCATTGGCATCTGTAACCTTAATCGTGTATTTGCCAGGTTTTTTCACGACTTTCAATCGCTTCGTGCTGCCATCGTTCCAAGTATATGTTTTGAATCCGGATTTAGCCTCTATGATAACCGAATCCTTTTCATTGCAAATCAGCGCATCGGGCCAGGCACCCAAAATGTTGTCACAAGGCGAAGTGCCGCAATTCTTCACGGTGTACTGAACAACCTTACGTGCCGAGCATCCATTGGAATCTACGGTTTCCAGAACCACATGTCCCGAGGTCTTTGGAAAAAGTTTCACTGTCTTTGTTTTGGCACCTGTACTCCATGCGTACCTGGAAAAGGTGTTCGTAACCTCAATGGTAAGTGAGTCACCTTTGCAAACGGTTTGATTGGACGGTTTAATGGAGAGTTTAGGTTGAATCGGATAGAGCACTTTAACGCTTACCGTGTCGTAGTAATGGTTCCCCGATCGGTCCGTGGCTTTACATATATATGTTCCACCTTTTTTTACGCGAATTATGCGCATTTTATCTCCTGTATTCCAGTAATAACTCATAAAGCCTGACGTAGCCTCGAGGGTTAATGTATCTCCATTGCAAAGCTTAACGGTCCCTGAGGGGGAAATGGAAAACTTCTGAGCGTGTGCTGTCAAAGTGAACAGAACCAATACAAAAGCAAGTGATAGTTTTTTAAGGTAGACGTAGCGTTTCATAAGTCAAGGTTTTTACCAAAATTACGATTTTGGTAATTAGTCTGAGAAAAAAGAGGATGGTTGCATCAGCTCAAAAAAAATCTGCACGAAATTGGCTTAATTTGAGCATGCGAAAGATTATCTGGATTTCTGCCCTGGTTTTAAGTGTGCTTTCGTGCACTTCCAATCTAGACAAACCAATCACTGTTAATGAGACAGTGGATGCTGAAGAGTTGGAGGCATACGACTCGTTACTAGCCGAAAAACTCGGGGCGGATGCTTATGGTATGCGTCAATATGTTAT
>DIYD01000182.1 GCA_002428905.1 Bacteroidetes bacterium UBA6063
GTTGTGTTCGTCAATCTCTGTTTCCCAGAACGTTCCTAAGCGAAGATTCATTGGAATGAAGTCGCGATTGGCATCGTTGGTATAGGTGATTTTAGCACCCATGTTGGTCATACTGGCACCGAACGCCCAGTTGTATTCACGACCACTGATTTTGATTTTGTCTTTGTAGTACGCTCCGATATCTCCGGCAACTGCCTGACCTGGTCGGATGTCTACATTGGTAGCACGTTTAGAAACCAGTCTACTGTTGATGTATCGCGTTGCGATTCCGAAAGAGAAGTTCTCCGATAATTGAAGTGAATAGGACAGGTCGAAGGCAAACTCTTGTGGTTCGTCACTTCCCTGTGGGTTGCCAAACTCATCGGTAAACTGGATATTACCAAGGCTGAAATAACGCAATGAACCAGCAAGTGTTCCACGTCCTTTATCGCCTACTTTGGTGTATCCCGATAAGTAGTAGAACCAAATATCAGGAACCAGTCTCCTTAACCACGGAGCAGCTCCAAGCGATAGGCCGGCGTTGTCTTCAACAAAGGCCATCTTGCCTGGGTTCCAGTGAATACCATTTGCATCGGGTGCAGTGGCAACTCCAATATCTCCCATACCAGCGGCACGAGCATCTGGAGTGATTGTCAAGAATGGAACAGCTGTAGTTATGGTATTTAGTTGGCCTACTAAATTGTCATCAGTCGGTAGTTGTGTTTGCAGACCTCCCTGCGCCAGGGCAAGTTGCGAAATGGCAAGCATTCCACCAGCCATTAAAATCGATTTTACTTTACTTGTTATTTTCACGATAAATACGTTTTAACTCTTTAACGCTAAAGGCAAATTTATATTTTTATTTTGACTCCATCTATTTTAAGATCACCAATTTCTGTGTCTTTTCCGCCTTTTGGCCGTCCTCACTTTTCACGGTAACCTTGTATAGATAGACCCCACGAGCGAGTTGATCGCCGAACTCATCTCTTCCATCCCAGCTAATATTGTCAAAATGACCATTAGCAGACGACGCTGAAGAGGTGAAGGACTTTACAATTCGTCCTGAAACCGTGGTTATCTGTACCAGAACATCAATTCCTTGTCCTGCTTTGTTGTGATCGAAATGGAAGGTAGTTGAGCCCGTAAACGGGTTCGGGAAGTTGATTAAATTATTAATGGCCAGATTAGATTCCTCCGCTACAATAAACTCCGTATTGTCCTCCGATACGTTATTGTAAACGTCCCAAACACGCACTTTTAAGGTGTGTTTACCCGGACTTAAATCTTCCATTTGGTATTGGATTTCACCCTCTTGATAGGAATCCAGTTTCGATTGGTAGAAGTCGTTCAATACAATGATGCGTTCGTTGTCTGTTCCTGCGTCCAACACAGCTGTAATATCACGTCCAATCCCGTTACCAACGGTGTTGATCCCGTTTTCGTCAAAAACATCACAGATCAACATTGGGTTCGGATCGGTTGTGCCGCCAAACACCCAATTACGGTCATTCATAAATAGCTCAATGTCCGGTCCTTGTTGGTCATCAGCTACCTGAGTTATAGAACCTCCCACAAGAATGTTCTGGTCGTATCCATGTGCATCCACGGCTCCATTCTCAGCAAAGTAGGATATCTTTCCATTGCCAAACTGGTAAGCGATGTCTTTGGGTACAACAAACTGAAAGGAGAATTTACCACTGAACACGGAAACTTTACCTCGATAGATTACGCTGTTTTGTAAGTCGTAATCCGTTTCATGACTTTCGGGGTCGTTTTCTAACGTTCTGTATGTCAAAAACTTATCGAATACTGTAGGGTATACAAAACCATTGAAGGTCGAGTCAAACACACCATTGTCATCGAGGATTACACCATCGATTTTCATTTTAGAAAATGCCTGAAACGTATCGATATTCTGACTGCCTACTGCCACATCGTTGATGTGTGTTGTTGAGACCGTATAATCAGGGATGGATAATTCTATACCCGGATCACCCAACAACGAGAAATTCCGTTGGTTTACAGCGAGCGAAGAAGTATTCTTCGTACGAATAAATATCTCACCAAGGTAGTGATGATCTTTGGCGAGGTTAAGAATATTGTTATTCCAAAGCCTGCGACTGATTTCTGTGTTCAATGTAATACGAACGAGTCGCATTGTGGTCACAAGCCCCATGGCGCCACCGCGCTTGTTAAACAGCATGAGTTCACCAGGAGAGTCCTGTGCGGGATCATCGAAACGACTTAACTCGCATGTTGCGGTAACCATCAGTGGTAGCATGTCGTAATTGTTCCAGCCTCTTATCTCGTCGCGTGTTACGACGCGTTCGTGCGCCATTCCACTGGAACCGCCATGTCCTAAATAATTGAATATCAAATTTCCTCGCTCAAACGACTTGGTCACTGCAAGGTTAACATCCGGATATTTTTCGCCACTACCAAAACTCTGTTGTTCGTAGGCATCGAGATAAATCTTATCCTGATTAAACACCGGGCTTTGACCAGTAATCCAGTCCGAAGCATTTTCGGAGTCAATTACATGGCTGTTCCCATCTTCGTCGTCTCCCAGGAAGGTTATTCTGTTCTGCCAGTCACCAAAAGTTGATGGATCGTGGTAGTGCTTGATCTTGTCTACCATGGTTCGAGCCTGGTCAACGGTTCTGCAGGGAATACGTCCGATGCCAATGTCGAGATCTTCCGCTCTAAGCGATTCGTCATAGTGTCCTTCCGGTTCATCCAAAATGGCGTAAAAGTCATCCGACGAATAGGAATTTACCGGTTCTATGGATTGCCTGCTTTGGAAGGTCGGAACTAGGTTGGTATTGTTGTCGATACGATCTTTAAAATCGTAGCTTCCATCACCCAAAAGTAGAACATTATCGAGAGGCTTGCCTGACACCTGACCACGACTGTAGATCATTCGTATGAAATCTCGGATCGCAACCGGATCCTGTTTGCCCGCAGAAAACTCGTTGTAAATGTCTTTCAGCAATACAACAGCAGCTTTTTGCTCGTATTGAGATTCATGGAAATTCGCCAAATCAATTGCCTGATCTTTAAATATTTCTTTTGTGATGATCAGATAGTCGTATCCAGATAACTGGTGTAAATTTTGGGTCTCTACTTTTGAATCGAATGTGGCTTTAATCTCTGAGCCATCCTGGAATAACAAGAACTTCGTAGGTTTACTATTGGTTTCGACAATAGCTGTATTCAGGCTGTTTTCTGATGCGGTGCGTTGTTCATGTGCCGCACTAAAGTCCGATACATTCCAAATTGTGTAAGCACCTGGCTTAAAGGCATATTTTACCTTACTGTAAGCCTGAGCTTCACCACTTAATACCGTACTCTGATTGCCACTAATGGTTAATGTACGGGGTATTTCAAGGCTGTAGTAGTCAATCCAGGCATTGCCTTCCGGGGCAAACTGTACGTGACTGTAGTTGATATTAACATTGTTTCCGGTCAGGGAAAACGAAGCGCCGTTCTGCACACCAATACGGGCAAACGTCTCGTCGTAATCGCCAGCAACCCAAGACAACGTTTGGTCATAAACGAGGTCTTGATTGATACGAATTTTGCAATTTGAACTTGTACCGACACCTACGGATCTGGCCGCAAATCGATGTGAGAAATAAGCAGGAAGGTCGGTACGCACTTCCGAGAAGCTGTGTTGGAAATTCTGGCTTGGTGTTACACGAAACTCATTTCCATACCATTCTCGTCCACTTTGAATAAAGTTTACTTCGTCCACCTCGTGATGCACCAGGTGTCTGTAGCTGTTTATGCTGGTATCACTGCTTTCTCCTGTACCTGCACCTTTCGCCACAATTCGTTTTCCTGCACTACCACCTATGGTAAGATATACATAGGCGTAGTCGCTGTATAGGTTTTTGAAATGCTTGTAGTTTCTGCCATTGTACTCCCAATGACTTGGTCCTTCGGCATAAAAACGTATAAAATCGTTCGTATTCAAAATCCCGTTGTTGTCACCATCTACAATCTCCAATGCAATTTCCTTGAGATCGTCCGTACGCTCGTCTTCAATTACTTCCGGTAACATACCGCCACCGTGTGCAAATACTTTGACCGTATTCAAATTGATCGAATTGACGTCTATGTTGAGGTTGGTGAACTGCTCTCCAGTAATTTTATAGAGCCCATCTTTAGAAATCTTGAAGCGAAACCAATCGCCGCTCACCAAAACACTGCTTGAAGCAAAGCTTCCTGCCTTTTTAAGTCGCGATTTTGTGTTTACGGTTTGTGTGGGAACCACGCGATACCGAAACGATTGTAGTTGTTCCAGTTGGCCTACACCGTTTAGTCGATACGGATTAAGTAGCACATTCAATATGGGCTTACCTTTCTGATAGGTGATGTATTGTTTCAGGGTAGAAACATCTTCAACAGCAGACGAAAACCCGTCGGGAGCGTTCGTGGCCGGCACATACGAAGACGAAATAATTTCGAGGCGATATGCAGCGTTTGGAACATTTAATCGATCCACATACATAGGAATGTCTGTGTCTTCAATGGTTTGATAAACACACTGCTTAAAATTTGGATAGTCAGATTTGTCGTTCCACTGCAGCGTTTTTGCCTCAAACGATGTTTGCGCTGAGACCCACGGAATGGAGAGAACAAATGCCAGACTGAAGACAAAAAGGTTTTTCATTCAAGAGGGTTTTGTACCTACTGTGTTACGACACACAATGTTAATGAGTTAAACAAAATATACAGCATTATATTGTTTGGTTTCAGTAATATTTTGGTGTGAAAAACGAACAGATGACCTACCATGAACAAACTTAACTGAGAAACGAATTATGAAAACACGCGTAAGTTTACGGCTAGTTTTATGGAGTGGGTTGATGATCCTGCTCATGCAGGATGTGTCCGCTCAGGATCCTGAATTTTCACAGTTTTACGCCT